>JALQTV010000114.1 GCA_023268675.1 Saprospiraceae bacterium
GATGTGTTCCCAGAAAACCGGCTCAAAATACAATTTATTGGCAATATCAAAATCAGTAGAAACGGTTTCGGGGTTGCAGTTGATCATGATGGAATCAAATCCTGTTTCCTGAATGGCCATAAGACCGTGTACGCAACAATAATCGAATTCTATGCCCTGTCCTATGCGGTTTGGACCCGAACCGAGTACAATGACTTTTTTCTTTTCAGAGGGAATGCTTTCGTTTTCTTCGTCGAAAGTAGAATAGAAATAAGGAGTCTGTGCTTCAAACTCTGCCGCACAGGTATCTACCATTTTGTAGGTTCGGCGGATGCCGAGTTTTTTTCTTTTTTGGGTCACTTCGCTTTCTTCCTTGCCCATCAACCAGGCAATTTGCCCGTCGGCATAGCCGTATTTTTTAAGTTGTGCAAACAATGCTGCGGGAATCTCTTCGACTTCATTGAAAGCTTCCAGCTCGGCTTCGATTTTGACCAGTTGTTTGATCTGCCGGATAAACCAGGGATCTATTTTGGTCAGTTTTTGGATAGTTTTGGAAGGAATACCCAGCTTGAGTGCATCTTTCAGACGGAAGATACGGTCATCACTGACTTTTTCCAGTCGCATGAGGATGTCGTCGGTTTTAATCCATTCCTTGCTGTCTGCTCCCAGTCCCATACGGTTGTTTTCGAGTGACTGACAAGCTTTTTGGAGGGCTTCGAGGAAATTTCTTCCGATTCCCATCACTTCACCTACGGATTTCATTTGCAATCCGAGCAGGTGATCTGCTCCCTGGAATTTTTCGAAGTTCCAGCGCGGCATTTTGACAATCACATAGTCGAGGGAGGGTTCGAAGTAAGCAGAAGTTGTTTTGGTGATCTGATTTTTCAGCTCATCCAGTGTATATCCGATCGCCAGCTTTGCGGCTATTTTTGCAATGGGGTATCCGGTTGCTTTACTTGCGAGTGCTGAGGATCTCGAAACACGGGGATTGATTTCTATGACAATCAGTTCTTCTGTTTCCGGATTTTGCGAGAATTGTATGTTACAGCCTCCGGCGAAATTTCCGAGCGATCGCATGGCTTTTATTGCCTGGTCGCGCATCTCCTGGTAAGCCGTATCTGATAAGGTCATTGCAGGAGCAACGGTAATGCTGTCGCCCGTATGAATTCCCATGGGATCCAGGTTTTCCACCGTACAGATGATGACTACATTGTCATTGGCATCGCGCAGCAATTCCAGCTCAAACTCTTTCCATCCGAGGACAGCCTTTTCTACCAGTACTTCATGAGTGGGAGACATGCTCAGGCCTCTGCGCAATGCGGCATCAAATTCTGAAGGATCGTGCACAAAGCTTCCTCCTGATCCTCCCAAAGTATAAGAAGGGCGGATAACCAGTGGATAGCCTATTTTTTGTTCGGCTTCTTTGCCTTCAAGAAAAGAGTTGGCAATGAAGGAGGGAGCAACTTTAAGACCTATGTCCACCATTAGTTTCCGGAAGGACTCCCGGTTTTCTGTAAGGTCTATGGCATCGAGATCCACTCCGATAAGTCTGACATTGTATTTTTCCAGAATACCCAGTTTGCCGGCTTCAATGGCTAAGTTAAGGGCAGTTTGGCCTCCCATGGTCGGCAAAATGGCATCTATGTGTCTTTCTTCCAGAATCTGTACCAGACTTTCCACTGTAAGAGGCAGTAAATAGACGTGATCTGCTGTGATGGGGTCGGTCATGATGGTAGCCGGATTGGAATTGACCAGGGTTACTTCAATTCCTTCTTCCCGCAGAGACCTGGACGCCTGTGTTCCGGAATAGTCAAACTCACAAGCCTGACCAATAATAATAGGGCCGCTGCCGATGATGAGCACGGATTTAATGGATGAATCTTTGGGCATTGCTGTTGATTGATTGGTGGACTAAAAAAAAGCCCTGCCGTTGAGCAAGGGTCAGTCTTAACAGGTGCTTTATTTGCGGTGGCAAATTTACGGTTATTTAACGCAATTTCCGCATGGAAAGGCGATTTATTCGCCCATTGTTACTGTTAAGACATCAGAATAGTATTCTATGGCAAAGCGATAATCGAAGTTGTCGCGAAGGCCTTCCAGCATTTTTTTTCTGACAAGGTAAAGTTCCAGCTTTCCCACAGGTAAATGTCCCATTTGCTCAGGAGTGAAAAAGATATCTGAGGCTGGTAACGGGCCATTTGCTTGCAAGGTATAAGCCTTTGAAAGAGCATCAGTGAATAGGAGCAGCAGCGTTTCATCCCTTTCCAGGTCAGCACCGGATAGCATTAGATGCAAGCCTTTGCTTTTGGAGGCATCGCCGGAAATACTGAAAGTATCAATGTTTTCCATAGTGGCGGCAAACAGTTGTTGGGTGCCATTGGTTTCCAAAAAAGAAAAGCTAAGATCGCGGGAATAGCTTTTCTTGCCGGAGTACTGATAGCGCAATGCTTCATTGTTGAGACGCCGGGGATCCATGACCTGGCCCATAAATTTTACCCCTCCGGGAAAAGTTTTACTTATTCCTTCTGAAACCGGGGTACCTTCGACAAAGGAAGCATAGGCCTTGAATTCCTGTTCCGGAGCCAGATAGCGGATGTAAAAATCGGCAAACACCGTATCAGAGTCAGGAGCAGAAGTTTTGTCGCCGGCACAGGAGGACAGCATGAAAAGTGCCGGAATAATGACTTTGTAAGCCTTCAGAACCGGGTGATTGACCATGGCATTTTTATTTTTATACAGGCAGATAAACTTTTGCAAAGGTAAAATATCCCGCTGCCAAGGTCATTGGTTTTCTTATTTTTTTGCCGAAAGGCGTCAGCTAATGCCAATCCGTTAACATTTTTTTGAAAGCTAAATCCTTTGAGTTGAAACAGAATCATTACTTTTGAAAATGGAAGCTTTTAGAAGCTACACTCATACATCGCGGCTGATTGCCCGTTTTCAGCCCGTCTAAGCGAAAAAGCAACTTCATAAACAAAAAACCGATTCAACCCATCCGCTGATTATGTTAAATCAATCTATATGACCAGGTATTTACTGCTGATAGTTTTTTGGGGAACAGCCTTGTTCCAGATGGCCCACGCCCAGACTTCTCTGGGGGGCAAGGTGAGCGATGAAGATAGCAAGGAGCCGCTGAGTTTCTCGACGGTTGTACTTTACAAAAACGGGGTATATGTGACAGGTACGCCTACGGATATAGATGGCAACTACAATTTCAATAGCATAGACCCGGGGACTTATGAGGTAGAGGTAGGCTATACCGGTTATCAGTCCCAGCGGATAGAAGGAGTCGTAGTGCTGGCAGGTAAAGCCAATCGCCTGGATGTAGTATTGAGCAATTCCGGGGGTGTTTTGCTGGACGAAGTGGTGGTGACGGAGTACCGCAATCCTCTGATTGAGCAAGATAATACCACTTCTGGAGCTGTAATTACCAGTGAGCAGATTCAAAACCTGGCGACGAGAAACATCAATGCCATTGCAAGTACAGCAGCCGGTCTCTCGACCTCTGACGAGGGGGGAGCCATTACCATCCGCGGATCCCGGAGCAATGCTACCGATTATTATGTGGATGGTGTACGGGTATTTGGTGCATTGGTTCCGGAAACAGAAATCGATCAGCTTCAGATCATCACCGGAGGGATGGAAGCGAGGTATGGCGACGTTACGGGGGGAGTTATTTCGATCACAACGAAAGGGCCATCGGCCATTTTGAGCGGGGGAATAGAGGTCGAATCGTCGAATATGCTGGATCCTTACGACAATACCCTGATTGGGTTCAACCTTAGCGGACCAATCTGGAGAAATAGGGCAACCAGGGCGCCAATCCTGGGTTTTCGCTTCTCTGGGCGCTATACAACTTTTGCAGATGATGATCCTCCGGCTATAGATGTTTATACAGTCAAACCGGATGTTCTGCGGGAGCTCGAAGCCAATCCCATTGTCAACATAGGGGGAACGCCCTTCGTGGCAGCTGATTTTCTGACTGCCGGAGACGCTCAGGCTCTGAATTACCGACCCAATGAAGGGGGAAGTTTGCTCGATCTGACGGCAAAAATTGATGCAAGGATCAGCCCGGCGTTGGATCTTACTTTCACAGGTGCATTCAGAGGTTCTGAAAATCAGTTTACTCCAGGTGGTTGGCGATTGATGAACAGCCACAACAACCCCATTGCCAATGGCAATACCTTCCGTGGCAACTTCCGATTCCGCCATCGCTTTGGCATGGATGAAGACGGCAGGCAGAGAAAAACCGGTTTTATTCAAAACGCAGGTTACACGCTTCAAGCCGGATACGAACTATCGGAAAGCAATTCTTCCGACAACAGACTGGGAGAGAACTATTTTGATTACGGATATATTGGAAAATTTGACATTACCTGGGTCCCCACTTTCGTGGAAAGTTTTGACCCTGCAACCGGCCAGTTCTATCTGATACATACTGACTACCGCGAAATTTTGCGTGGCTATACTCCGGGTACGAAAAACCCGGTGAGAGCCAATTTCAACAATGCAATGGGACTGGACTTCAGTGCCGGAGAGCCGTTGAATCCCAATATTGGAGAGTACCTGATTACCAATTTACAAGGAACAACTCCCGGTATTTCCCGCACCAGCTTCTATGCTCAGAATGGTACCATCTCCAGTGTTTTTACCAACTCCTGGAATTTTCACCGAAACGTGGGAGACATTTACAGCGTAGTAGCACGCTCCAAATCAGAAGTGCTGAGCTTCAATGGCAACCTTAGTTTTGACCTGGTGCCGGGCAGTTCTGATAAGTCCCGCCACAGCATTGAACTGGGTTTTATGTATGAGGAGCGACTCAACCGATCTTACAATGTATTTCCCATAACGCTGTGGGATGTAGCCCGACAGCAGGTCAACAACCATATTTTAGGGATAGGTGAAAACCGGGATACAGTAGCCTTGCTGGATTATGAGAATTATCCGCAGACTGCTTTGTACGGGTTGACGATTGCAGAGGGAGCAGACAACCTTTTTTACAAGCGCATCAGAGATGCCCTTGGAGTGCCGCTGGATCAGTTTGTAAACGTAGATGGTTTGGATCCGGATCAACTGCGCCTCGATATGTTTTCTGCCAAGGAACTCAATGACCAGGGGATTTTATCCTATTTTGGTTACGATTATCTGGGAAATGAATTCAACGGCACCTTTGACGATTTCTTTACGGCTGAGGTGGATGGTGTGAGAACCTTCCCGGTGGCTCCCAACCGACCTACCTATGCCGCTGTTTATCTGCAGGATAAATTTACCTTCCGCGACATCATCTTCCGCTTGGGGGTACGGATTGACAGATACGATGCCAATACGAGAGTGCTCAAAGACAATTATTCTCTTTATGAAATTATGGGTGCAGGACAGTACCACAGCGAAGATGGCAGTACCCAACCCGGCAATATCGGAGACGACTACAAAGTGTATCTGGATGAAGCAGGAACGGCTGTTCAGGCTTATCGGGATGGCGATCAATGGTACCGTGGCGACGGAACACCTGTAAACAGCGCCATCGAAATAGAAGGGATACGTACAGGTCTGGTAAATCCCAAATTTTTATACGGACAGGTACAAGACGATCCTAATTTCATCAAGAGCAGGGACTTCGACATCAATGCTTCTTTCAGGGATTATGAGCCTGAATTGAATATCATGCCGCGTCTGGCTTTCTCTTTCCCGATTTCTGAAGATGCGAACTTTTTTGCTCATTATGATATTCTTGTACAACGACCGGCTTCAAATACCCTGGCTACCCCGCTCAGTTATTTTTATTTTATCGATGGAGCAAGTAACCTGATCAACAATCCGAACTTGCGCCCTGAACGCACGATAGACTACGAGGTGGGCTTTCAGCAAAAATTGAGCATGACTTCGGCGCTGAAAATTTCGGCTTATTACAAAGAAATGCGCGATATGATTCAGAGTCGTACTTTCTTCCCTGTACCTTTTGTCAACCAATACACCACCTACGACAACCAGGACTTTGGTACAGTCAAAGGCTTTTCTTTGCAGTATGACCTGCGTAGAACGGGCAACCTTTCTTTGCAAACCAATTATACCATACAATTTGCAGATGGTACCGGTTCCAATTCGGATTCCCAGCGCGGGATAAGCAATCGCGGCAACCTTCGCAACCTCTTTCCGCTGGATTTTGATGAGCGACATCGGATCAACGTCAATCTGGACTACCGATATCTTTCCGGCAAGCGCTACAACGGCCCACGCATCGGTGGTGCGGATATCTTCTCCAATGCCGGTTTGAGCTTGCAGCTTACTTCGGTGTCGGGAAGACCTTATACGGCGAGCGAACTGGCAACGGAATTAGGAGGTACAGGTACGGTAGGTGCCATTAACGGAGCACGCAAGCCCTGGAACTTCTTCCTCAATCTTCGGGTGGACAAGACTTTCCGCGTGGATGACAGACACGGAGTCAATGTGTATTTCAGGGTGTCAAACGTACTGGACAGGCGCAACATCATCGGAGTTTATCCGGTAACCGGTTCTCCTACAGACTCAGGGTTCCTGAGTTCAGCCAATGGCGAAAACCAACTGATCAGCATAGAAAATTCTGTAAGGACGGTAGAATCCTATCTGGCTTCCTACCAGTGGGCCTTGTTGAATCCGAATTTGTACAGCCTGCCCAGAAGAATGTACCTGGGTGCCCGCTTTACTTTCTAAATTCAGGCATCTGCCAAAAAACATGAAACATAGCATGCGAAATATGATACGTCGAACACAAGGAACAAGTTTTGCCATCAGGTTGTCGGCAGTGATTGTCCTGGCAGGGCTTCTCGCACTGCCGGCCTTCGGACACATCAATCCTGCATTGGCTGCCAGACGTTCCCAGGCGAAAAATAACAACAACCAGCTGGGGTTCAGAGAAAATTGCGACAATGCTGTTTCCCAGATAGATATGGCAATCAACAATGTACGGGCGCGTCTGCTTACAGGTGGAGATGCATGGTGGGACAGCAATGATGCCCGCTATGTAGTACCCAAGGTGCCTCCCGGAGTACCGGAAGTGTCTTCCATCTTCTCGGGAGCTGTCTGGCTGGGTGGCGTGGATCCAGGGGGAAACCTGAAGGTCGCTGCGCAACAGCACGGTCGTTCAACAGGAGATTTTGATTTTTTTCCCGGACCCTTGAATCCTGAAACAGGCAAAACCGATCAGGAAACCTGTGCGCGATGGGATAAGTTTTTTGTGGTCAATGGAGCAAGCATCCAGGAACATTTGCGAAACTGGAACCAGGCGCAGGTCGAAGGCAGAGACTACAAAGAGGAAGACATCCCCAAAGATGTAAGAGGCTGGCCCGCACGTGGCAACCGCTTTTTTGAATCCATCCACCAGTTCCAGTTGCCCAATACCCGCCAGGGACTTGCAGGGTTTTATGACCAAAATGGCAATGGCGATTACGAACCGGATCTGGGAGATTTTCCCGTGATCGAGATCAGAGGTTGTGAGGAACCTCAATTTCCGGATCAGATGACTTTCTGGATTTATAATGATGCAGGGAATATCCATGCACAGTCTCAGGGTTCCCCTATTCAGATGGAAGTACAGGTACAAGCTTTTGCTTATGCTACCAATGACGAGATAAACGACATGACCTTTCAGCGCTACAAACTTATCAACCGCGCTATCGAAAGCATAGACAGTACTTTTTTTGCGATGTGGGTGGATCCCGATTTGGGCTGCCCGCTGGATGATTACATCGGTTCTGATACGCTGAGAGATCTGGCTTATGTGTACAATCAGGATGCACTGGATGGCTTTACCGGTTGTACTTGTAACATCGGAGGAGCCATTAATACCTATTGCGATGAAATACCTTTGCTGGGGGTAGATTATTTCCGCGGGCCATTGGATGAGTTTGGCAATGAAATAGGAATGTCCAGCTTTACTTATTTCAACAACCAGGGAGTTACTCCTGCACCTCCCAACGGAACCACGGATCCCGAAAATGCTCAGGAGTTTTACAATTACCTCTCTGGTTCATGGAAAGATGGCACTCCTTTTACCTATGGTGGAGATGCCTACCTCGATGGAGAACCTGTGAGTTATGCTTTTACAGATCCCCCCAACAGCCCCAATGGTTGGTCTATGTGTACCCAGGCTTTGCCTCCCGGTGACCGCCGTACCATACAGGCTTCCGGACCTTTCCGACTGGATCCGGGGGCTGTCAATGAACTGATTATCGGAGTGGTGTGGGTACCTGATCAATCTTATCCCTGCCCAAGTATTCGCAAATTGCAGGAAGCAGATGATATCGCTCAGGCGCTTTTTGATAATTGTTTTGAACTCTAAGAGCCAAAAAGTTACATAAGGACTTGAATTTGAATTTGAAAATCCATTGGGACTTTCCGGTGTCTAAGGGGCGTCTAAGGAAAATGCAGAAACAACCAACCGCCCTCTGTCCTCTAAGGAGCT
>JALQTV010000115.1:0-229 GCA_023268675.1 Saprospiraceae bacterium
GTGGATTATGGCCACGCACTCATCTGAAAACCAGAAAATGCGTGGTTTTTTCAATAAAACCGCAGGGCGACAAGTGTTTTTTAACTTGAAAGGATAAATTTAACTACCCATGCTTATTTTTTCAATAAAACACCCGGCTTTAACAAGTTGCTGTACCAAACCAAAAACAAAATGAAAATCAGCCGAATATTTCGCTTCGGGGTTTCCCTAAATTTTTAAAAACGCTATT
>JALQTV010000115.1:239-8389 GCA_023268675.1 Saprospiraceae bacterium
GGGGGCTGAAAGTGGTTGCATGGCACCGGTTTCCATTAAAAAATAGCAACGTAACAAATTTTACCGATGATCAACATTTCCTTTCCAGACGGAAAAGTAAGGCAATATCCGGAGGGCAGTACTCCGCTAGATATCGCAAAATCAATCAGCGAAGGCCTTGCAAGAAAGATTATTTCTTCAAAAGTCAATGGCGAAGTACGAGACATTACGCGTCCGATACATACAGATGCAAGCATAGAACTACTTAGCTGGGAAAACAAGGAGGGGAAGTCAACGTTCTGGCACTCTTCTGCCCACCTCATGGCAGAAGCGCTGGAAGCTCTTTTCCCCGGAACCAAATTTGGCATAGGTCCCGCCATAGACAATGGTTTTTATTATGATGTGGATACAGGTGACAAGCAGCTGACAGCGGCAGATTTGCCTCTGATCGAAAAGAAAATGCTGGAACTGGCAAGGGAAAATAACGAATACATCCGCAAAGAGGTTTCAAAAGCAGATGCTATTTCCTATTTCAAAGAAAAAGGGGATCAATATAAACTGGAATTGCTCGAAGACCTGGAAGATGGCAGCATTACTTTCTACCAGCAAGGCAATTTCGTTGACCTGTGCAGAGGGCCACATCTGCCCCAAACAGGTTCTATCAAAGCAGTAAAGCTTATGAGCCTTGCCGGTGCTTACTGGCGTGGGGATGAAACAAGACCCCAGATGACACGCATTTACGGCATTACTTTCCCTAAACAAAAGGAACTTACCGAGTACCTGGAACTCCTGGAAGAAGCCAAAAAGAGAGATCACCGAAAACTGGGTGCAGAGCTTGAACTATTTATGTTTTCCGAACGCGTAGGTGCCGGCCTTCCAATCTGGTTACCCAAAGGAAATGCCATTCGCGACAGACTGGTCGAGTTCATGAAAGAAGAGCAGGTCAAACGTGGATACCAGTTGGTTACTACTCCACATATAGGTAAAAAAGAACTATACGTTACTTCGGGGCATTACGAAAAGTACGGAGAAGACAGCTTCCAGCCTATTCATACGCCCAGGGAAGGCGAAGAGTTTTTGCTCAAACCGATGAACTGTCCCCACCACTGCGAAATTTTTGGCCACAAGCCCCATTCCTATAAAGAATTGCCTCTCCGCATTGCCGAATTCGGTACGGTCTATCGTTACGAACAAAGTGGAGAACTCCATGGTCTTTCCCGTGTGCGAGGTTTCACGCAGGACGACGCTCACATTTTTTGTACACCTCAGCAACTTAAGGCCGAATTTCTGAACGTCCTTGACCTCACTACCACAGTTCTAGCCAAGATGGGATTTGATAAGTTTACTGCTCAAATCTCTTTGCGGGATCCTGATAATCCTACAAAATACATCGGTTCAGATGAAAACTGGGACAATGCCGAAAGGGCCATCATTGAGGCAACGGAAGAAATTGGCTTGGAAACTACCCGCGAAATAGGCGAAGCTGCTTTCTATGGTCCAAAATTGGATTTCATGGTTAAGGATGCACTTAACCGCTCCTGGCAGCTTGGAACCATCCAGGTAGATTACAACCTTCCGGAAAGGTTCCAGTTGGAATACATTGGTGCTGACAACCAACCACACAGACCTGTAATGATCCACCGGGCACCTTTTGGATCTCTGGAGAGGTTTTTTAGTATCCTTATCGAGCACACCGGTGGCAAGTTCCCCTTGTGGCTAACACCTGAGCAATTTGGACTGCTGCCCATCAGCGAACAATTCTCCGCTTATTGTAAAACGGTTCAGGACCAACTGGCAGTAGCAGATATCAGGGGTTTCATTGATGATCGCAACGAAACGATCGGTAGAAAAATCCGGGATACAGAAGTCAAAAAAATACCTTTCATGCTCATTGTAGGTGAGAAAGAAGTGGAAAGTGGAACCGTCTCAGTGAGAAAGCAGGGAGAGGGAGATGTAGGCAGCATGAGCATTGCTGAATTTATAGCGTACTTTAAGGCACAGCTCTAAATACCCCGAAAGCTACCTTGATCAGACAATTTTAGGATAAATCATATAACAAAAAAACCGCATGGTTTATTGTATGAATTGCAAGCCATGCGGTTTTAATTAAAAAAAAGTAATATATTTGAATTCTGATTCAATTATATCCCATTGAAATGAAACACCTATTGTTAGCTATTTTGTTGATTTCCGGCTTTGCAGCGAATGCGCAACAGGTGAGATCGTACAATGGCAACAATACCGGACTTTCCTTTTCAGACCAGGATATTCAAATTTTCCCCAACCCTTTCACGTCCTATATTACCATCAATGCTCCTGTAGGAGAAGTGAATAAGATCTTTGTGTACAACACCATTGGTACAAAAATGAAGTCCTTTTCTTTCGAATCCAATCAACGATACTATGTAGGTGATTTGCCCCGTGGCATCTACCTTGTGCAATTTGTCAGTCAGGACAATAAAATCCTTACCACGCGCCGTGTCAGTAAAAAAGACTGATCACTATATCTCTGCTCCACTTTATTGGTAATAGTTCTTCAGAAAATCAGGCAAATGTCTTAGCGCCGCCCATTCTCTGTATTTTGTCATGGATTCGTTGGCAGGATACCCAATATAACTTTTTCCTCCTTCGAGGTCTTTTGAAACTCCTGACTTAGCTGAAATCATTGCTTTGTCTCCTATCTTAACATTTTGGGCTATGCCAACCTGGCCATACATCACGACATCATCTCCCACAACTGTTTTGCCTCCTATTCCTACCTGAGCAGCCAGCAAACACCTTTTTCCAAGGACAACACCATGACCTATATGCACCTGACAATCCAAAATGGATCCCTCCCCGATAATGGTATCTCCTGAAACACCTTTGTTGATGGTACAGCCGGCTCCTATATCCACATAGTCTTCAATGATTACCCGTCCTCCCGAGCAAAATTTTTCATATCTATCCGGGTGCTTTTTAAAATAAAAAGCGTCTGTTCCGATAATGGTTCCGGACTGAATCACCACATGGTCTCCAATGATCGTATGATCTCGGATCACTACATTGCTTTGGATATAGGTATGCTTACCAATTTTTACGTTATCGCCTATCACTACATTGGGTTCGATAATTGCAGTAGGATCGATTTGGTTTGCCCCACTGATAGGGCTTTGAAGAGGATTGAAGGGGCGATAAGATTTGACGATTCTATTGTAAACGTCAAAGGGGTTTTCGCAAACCATGATGGCTTTTCCCTTCGGGAAATCCACCTTTTTATCAATGATTATTACAGTAGCTGCTGAATTCAGGCACTTGGCATAATATTTAGGAGCATCAACAAATACAATATCGCCTTCTTCGACTTTGTGGATTTCGTTGATACCTGTGGCCATTAAACTTTCATTTCCGAACAAGTCTGCGCCGTATTCTTTGGCCAGTTCTTTCACAGATAAAGGTTCAGGGAACTTCATAAGTTGGGGTCAATTTAAGTGATTAATACTTCACTATCAATGGGCTTCCCGCCAATTGTTGCCGGTTCCGGAAGAAACCAAAATAGGAACTTTAAGTTCAGGCATGGCCTCTTTCATCAGGGTTTCAATCAGGGGTTTTACTTCTTCTAACTCGTTTTTTGGTACATCGAAAACCAATTCATCGTGTACCTGCAAAATCATACGGGTTTGCAGAGATGATGATTTAAGAGTCCGATGGATATTTACCATGGCCAATTTGATCAAATCAGCAGCTGTTCCCTGAATGGGGCTGTTGATAGCCACCCGCTCAGCATTGCTGCGCTCGAAGGAACTTTTCGAATTGATCTCCCGGATATAGCGTCTGCGTCCCAGCAGCGTTTTTACGTAACCATTCTGCCTCGCAAACTCCACCGTCTCATCCATATAGTTTTTTAGCCCTTGGTACTCCTTGAAATACTGACCAATCAAGTGCTGTGCTTCGGCACGCTTGATGCCCAGTTGTTTGGAGAGGTTCGTAGAACCTGCACCATAAATAATGCTGAAGTTAACCGTTTTTGCTTTGTACCGTTGCTCTTGAGTAACTTCCTCATAAGGCACTTCGAATACTCTCGCTGCTGTGGCTCGGTGGATATCCAATCCGGAATGAAAAGCCTCCAGCATATTTTCCTCTTTGCTGATCTCTGCGATGATGCGCAATTCTATTTGTGAATAATCGGCTGCCAGCAATACATAATCCTCGTTTCTCGGAACGAATGCTTCCCTGATTTTAGCACCTTCGGTGGTACGAATTGGAATATTTTGCATATTCGGATTGTTCGAACTCAATCGTCCGGTGGCTGTCAGTGCCTGATTGAAAGAACTATGGATTCTTCCGGTTTTAGGATTGATCAATCTTGGTAGTGCATCAACATAAGTCGATTTCAGTTTTGTTAACCCCCTGTGCTGTAAAATTTCATTGACGAAGGGAAATTCTAATGCCAGCTCTGTCAATTTCTCTTCATTGGTGGAGTACTGTCCAGACTTCGTTTTTTGCCAGCGGTAAGGAATTTTAATTTTTTCAAAAAGGATTTCACCTACCTGTTTGGGAGAAGCAATATTGAATTTTTCCCCTGCTTCCTCATAAATTTTATCTTCCAATGCTTGGATCTCCCCTGCCAGTGTTACAGAATATTGCTCAAGCAATCCTGCATCAATCCGGATCCCCTCAAACTCCATATCTACCAATGCCTTGATAAGGGGTTCTTCCATATCGGTATATAAACCAAACAGTCCTTCTTTTTCCAGTTTTGGTTGTAAAAAATGCTGTAGTTGCAGGGTAATATCGGCGTCCTCCGCCGCATAGGGCATCACTTTTTCTGGTCTCAGGTCACGCATAGTCAATTGTCCTTTGCCCTTTTTCCCGATGAGAGACTCTATGCTGACTGGTTTGTAATTGAGATAAGTTTCTGACATATAATCCATATTGTGCCGCAGCTCCGGCTCCAACAGGTAATGCATCAACATTGTATCCAGGTATGTTCCCTGCAATTTTATATCGTACCATTTCAGAATGAGCGCATCGTATTTGATGTTCTGTCCAATCTTTTTAATCGATTTGTTTTCAAAAACAGGTCTGAATTTCTCCACAAGCGCCTTGGCTTCCTTTTTACCTGCAGGGACAGGCACGTAATAAGCCTCATGCAAATCCAGTGAAAATGACATCCCCACCAATTCTGCCAAATTGGCATCCAAACCGGTGGTCTCGGTATCCATACAAAACTCCTTGCTGGCTGTCAGTTTCTCCAACAACTCATTGATGGTCTCCTCTGTATCCGCCAGCCAATACTTATGGTCGGTGTTGTCGATATTTTTGTCCGCTATGCTATGCTTGGGTAGTGAGGATTCCGGTTTAGGCTTGCTCATTGTCATTTCGGCTTCGCCAAAAAGGTTGCCCTGTGTCGAGCCAGTTTTATCCGTAGGCAACACATGGTGTTCCTCATCAAATAACTGTCGGGCAAGAGTGCGAAACTCTAGTTCTTTGAAAAGTTCACTGAGGCGATCGCGGTCAAAAGATTCCAATTCAAAGGCCTTTTCATCGAAGTCAATAGGAACATTGATGTCGATAAGGGCCAATTTTTTGGACAGCAATCCCTGCTCGGCAAACTCCTCAACCTTATCTTTTTGTTTGCCCTTCAACTCACCTGATCGCTCTATCAGTCCTTCGACAGAATCGAATTCCTTCAGCAACTTAACTGCCGTCTTGGCACCTATACCGGGGATTCCCGGAATATTATCCACTGCATCGCCCTGCAAACCAAGTACGTCAACCACCTGCTCTACTCTCTCGATATCCCAGGATTCCAATACCTCCGGAACCCCCAGGATTTCCACCCCATTGCCCTGGCGAGAAGGTTTGTACATAAAGATGTTTTCAGAAACCAATTGGGCATAATCCTTATCCGGAGTCACCATATAAACCTGGTAGCCTTCTTTTTCCGCTTTTTTTGCAAGTGTTCCTATCACGTCATCCGCTTCAAAGCCATTAACAGAAACTATGGGAATTTTAAACGCTTTCAGGATTTCCCGAATATAGGGGAAAGCAATTTTAATATCATCGGGCTGTTCTTCCCTGTTCGCTTTGTACTCCGGGTAAAGGTCGTGACGAAAAACATTATCAGGAGGATCAAAAGCTACTGCGATATGAGTGGGACGTTCATTTTTGAGTAGATCCCATAATGTGCGGGTAAAACCGCTGATAGCAGAAGTATTAAGCCCCTGAGAATTAATTAGGGGTCTGGTAATGAAAGCGAAATGAGCCCGATAAACCAGGGCGTGACCGTCCAGCAGATATAATTTTTTCTCGGGCATAAGAGGTATCTTTTATCAAGCAAGATAGGACAAAACGCGCAAAAACAGCCAGTCATGGCTCTAAATCGATACAACGTATTTCAATAAAAGTTGCTGGGTAACAGAGACCCGCTTTCCCAATCCGGAAACTCCATTGGGGAAATCGCGGTCGGTGATCTGTACCTTTACATCATCATCATAGAAAACATTCAGGTTAAGGTTGAGGTTGAGGCCTTTGAAGATGTTTACGCCAAACTCATTAGCCCAATCTATATCAATATTTTGGGGATTGTTAAGATAGTTGGAATAGAGCAACAGATTGGACTTATAGTACGCTTTCTTTTCCCAGAACTTGCTAAGGTGCTTAATACGCAGCAAAGTACCTAGCTGCCGGTCGATGTTTTTAAATTCAGGATAATCTCCATTGCTGTCCTTTTCCCCATTTACGGGATTACCATGTATGCCACGGCGAGCGATTTGATCATCTGCAACAATCAGGAACTTAGCCCCCAAGGGTGAATAAAACAAGCTCCATCGATCATTGGGTTTATAATCCATCCCCAAAGCCATGGTGATGGTAGCAGGAGAAAGCAACTTTGACAAAATATTTCCTGATACCTCATTGTATTCAAAATTTGACAAAAAGTTGCCTGAATATTGAGGATGGGCATAAGTTGGAGCCAACTGACTCAAAAAAGAAAAGTCAGCTGAATAAAACCACTTGGATGATTTAGCTGTCTTATTTCCAAATTGAGAATTCAGGCGTAATTCATCCAAAGCCTTTTGAAAAGGTATTTTCTGATCAGAGCCAGTTGCCAGAACACCTGCCCCGAGTTGTTGGAGGCCAAACTGCCAGGAAAAAGTTGTTTCCCACGACAGTGGGTTGCTCTTGTATCGGGAGTTGATTGTAATAGCAGATCCAAACCCGAGTCGATTCAGACCTGCCCCTTGTTTGGGGTTTATCTGCAGTAATTGTGCGAAATCCAGGCCAAAACCTGCATTCGTTTCCCAAATTCCCTTTTTTGTTGAGGTAGAATCTATTGTTTCCTGTGTGTGTGCACTAATTGGACAAAGCAGTACGATACAAAGTCCTGCGAGAAGCCATTGTATTTTACGCATGAAGCGGTTCTTTTTACCCGGAAAAGCATGCTGGGCTAATGCAAAAAGAACTGAATCAGTCTTTGGTAGACAAAACAAAGCAGATGGCAAGCAATTAGTATCCGGGCAGGCCAAAAACTGGCATTAAAAAATTGATTGCAATTCGGTAAAATCTCAGGCGGGTGAAAATAAAAAAGCCTTGCTGAAAAGGCAAGGCTTATTAGATAAAAAAAGTTGGCGGCGACTTACTCTCCCACCTTGCGGCAGTACCATCAGCGCTGAGGGGCTTAACTTCTCTGTTCGGAATGGGAAGAGGTGGATCCCCCTCGCTATAGCCACCAACATATCTTTATGTACATCTCTCTCAACGTACATCATTTCTTTATTGATCAAGTGGGAAGAGTAATTCGAAAACCAAAACGATAGCGAATCAGTTGAATGATAAATAAAATAAAGGAAGCTTTCGGGTAATTAGTACTACTCGGCTCCATGCATCACTGCACTTCCACCTGTAGCCTATCAACCTGGTCATCTTCCAGGACCCTCATGGAGCACTCATCTTGGAGTTGGCTTCGCGCTTAGATGCTTTCAGCGCTTATCCATTCCGTACATAGCTACCCAGCAATGCACCTGGCGGCACAACTGGTACACTAGAGGTACGTCCAACCCGGTCCTCTCGTACTAGAGTCAGATCTCCTCAATACTCCCACGCCCGCAACAGATAGAGACCGAACTGTCTTGCGACGTTCTGAACCCAGCTCGCGTGCCACTTTAATGGGCGAACAGCCCAACCCT
>JALQTV010000116.1:0-5991 GCA_023268675.1 Saprospiraceae bacterium
AGATCGATGATATATTTCGCATACAAAAGGTGGGGAGTCCTGTGGTAAGTCCAGATGGCAAATGGGTTGCCTTCACCATCTCTTCTTCCGACCTAAAAAAAGACAAATCCGAAACCCGAATCTGGATGGCACAGGTGGACGGAGGCAAAGCGATACCAATGACTGGTAAGGGATACTCGGCTTCCAAACCGGCCTGGAGTCCTGACGGGCAGTTTTTGTCCTTCCTTGCAAGTAAGAACAAAGAGGACAAAACACAGGTATGGACACTCAATAGGTTGGGAGGCGAAGCCGAGCAATTGACAAAGGTTCCTCAGGGGGTTACTGATTATGCATGGAGCCCGGACAGCAAGGACTTATTGTTGCTGATCAAGGACCCGGACGAAAATGCGCCCAAAAATGGCGAGGAAGAAAAGCCCCGGCCCTACGTAATCAACAGACTTCAATTTAAACGAGACTACACTGGCTATTTAGACGAGCGTAGAACACACATCTACACACAATCAATTGGCGATACCATCCTTACCCAGCTCACTTCGGGAAACTTTGACGACAGCCAAGCAGTATGGAGTCCTGATGGTAAATTAATCGCCTTTACCAGCAACCGCTCGGAAAACCCTGACGGAAACAGCAATTCTGATATCTGGGTTGTAGCGGCAGATAATGAGGACAAAGGACAAACCCTAATTCAGGTTACAAAAAACGAGGGTAGCGATAACAGTCCTACCTGGAGCCCAGATGGAAAATGGCTTACTTACACTACTGTCACGGAACCTGAGCTAATCTGGTATGCTACCACCAAACTTGCCATGTCATCAGCTGACGGAAAAGAAACCAGGATCCTGACCGAATCCCTGGACCGAAACGTTTACAACCCTGTATTTTCGGCTGACGGTCAAAGTATCTTTTTTATACTCGAAGACAGTGGAGAACAACACTTAGGGCAATTTGACCTTTCCTCAAAAAAAGTCACCAGGCCTGTACAAGGAGCTTTTAGTGTGAATGATTTCAGTTTTTCGCCTGACGGCAAAAAATTAGTTACACAGATAAGCAAGCCCCATCTTCCTGACGAACTTTTTGCCGGAACGGCAGGCAGCCTTTCACAAATTACTTTCACTAATAAAGAGCTCCTGGAGCAAATCAAATGGGCTTCCGTTGAAAATGTGACATTTACCAGCAAAGATGGTACACAAATCGAAGGTTTTTTCTATAAGCCACCTGCTTTCCAGCCCAATTTCAAGTACCCAACCTTGTTGCGCATTCATGGAGGACCGGTATCACAATATGACCTTGGTTTTAACCAGGAAGCGCAACTATTAGCCGCACAGGGATACCTTGTTATTATGGTTAACCCCAGAGGATCATCCGGTTATGGACAGGAATTTTCCAAAGCAATCTGGGCAGATTGGGGCAACAAAGACTTTGAAGATGTCATGGCGGGGGTAGACCATGCTATTGAAAAAGGCTATGCCGATCCGGAAAGACTTGGAGTTGGCGGTTGGTCTTATGGAGGCATTCTTACCAATTATGTTATCACTCAAACTGGTCGTTTCAAAGGTGCTATTTCCGGTGCAAGTGAAGTTTTGTATCGTTCAAACTATGGCCATGATCACTACCAATTGGAGTGGGAAAAAGAATTGGGCTTGCCTTGGAAAAATGCGGAAGCCTGGGAACGCATATCCCCTTTTAACAAAGTGGAAAATGTAGTCACACCTACTTTAATCATGGGCGGTGCCGAAGACTGGAATGTCCCTATCAACAACTCAGAACAATTGTATCAGGCCCTAAAAAGACTGGGAGTAGATACCCAGTTGGTTGTCTATCCCGGAGAGCATCATGGCATTAGCAGACCTAGTTTTCAGAAAGATCGATATACACGGTACCTGAATTGGTACGACAAATTGGTGAAAAGAACCCTGGCGAAACCCTGAAAGCAATAGGAATGAAAGGGTTGCGCAACCTGATTTACCATTAGTGGTTGTGCAACTCCTTCATTCTATCCAGGATACCTAATGAAATGCACTCAAAGGATTACCCTGCTTTACAGAAATGATTATCCCAAAAAATCAACTACCTCTGTATAAACGTACTCCGGATTAAAGCCCAGTTTTTCGTCCAATACCTTTGCAGGTGCTGAATGACCAAAATGATCAAGACCGTGAACTTTGCCATTGAGGCCCACCAAAGATTCCAAGGTAGCAGATAATCCCGCAGTAAGTCCAAATACAGGCGTATTGCCGCCTAAAACAGCCTTTTGGTACGCTATAGGCTGATTCCTAAACAAACCTTCCGAAGGTGCAGAAACAACTTTTACCTTAATTTCTTTGCGTTCTTCCAGCAAAGCCGCTCCGGCAACCAGCGTAGATACTTCAGAACCATTGCCTACCAATATCACATCAGGATCCCCTGCTGCCTCTTTCACTACATAAGCACCTTGAATAAGATTACCGGCTTCCTGAAAGCGATTGGCAGCGGGAAGGGTAGCTACATCCTGCCGGGAAAGAATCAAGCCTGTCGGGCAGGATTTATTTTCCAAAGCAAATTTCCAGGCATGAGTAGTTTCAGGCGCATCTGCAGGCCTAAGGGCAATGAAACTGTTGTTGCCTGAATGGTTCTTCAATTTTTCCAACAATCGAATCTGAGCTTCCTGTTCAATAGGTTGATGCGTTGGGCCATCCTCTCCTACTCTGAAGGAATCATGCGTCCAAATGAAGATGCAAGGCAATTCCATGAGTGCAGCCACTCGAATGGCAGGTTTCATATAATCTGAAAAGGCGAAAAAAGTAGCACAGGCAGGGATCACTCCCCCGTGAAGAGACATTCCTATGCTCAGGGCAGCCATTGTCAACTCTGAAACTCCTGCCTGTAAAAATGCTCCTGAAAAATCACCATTTGAGAAAGGATGAGTATGTTTCAGGAAGGCATCTGTTTTGTCACTGACACAAAGATCAGCAGAAGCCACTACCATATTTTCTACATTCTGAGCCAGGTAAGACAAAACATTTCCTGAAGCCCCTCTGGTTGCGATTAGGTCCTTTTGAGCGATTCCTGACCAGTCCAGGTTGGGCAATTTGCCCGCGAGGAATCCTTCAAGCTTTGTTGCCAAACCAGGATTAGCTGCCTTCCATTGCGCTATTTCTGCTTTCCGCGCAGCTGCTGCTTTCCTTTTGTGGGAAAGCACTTCCTGGTAATACGCTGCTACATCAGGGAATACCTGGAAAGGATGATCAGGATCTCCCCCCAGATTGGCTACTGTTTTTGCGAAAGAAGCTTTTGATTGGCCTAGTGGTTTTCCATGCGTTTCCACTTCTCCCTCATAACCATTGCCATCTTCTTGCATGGCACCTTTACCGATAATCGTCTTTCCTATGATAAGGGTAGGTCTGTTTTCCTCTTCTTTTCCACTTTTCAATGCTGCTCTGATGGCATCGTGATCGTGGCCGTCGATGGTAAGAACGTGCCACCCCCAAGCCTCGTATTTTTTGGCAACATCTTCACTGGTAACATCCTTGACTTCGGTAGATAACTGAATGTCATTGGAATCATAAAACATGATCACTCTGCCAAGCCCGAGGAACCCTGCCAGGCGACCCACTCCCTGTGAAATTTCCTCCTGCACTCCTCCGTCAGAAATGTAGATATAAGTATAATTTGAGATAAGTTCTCCAAATCTGGCTGCCAAAAAGCGCTCTGCAATCGCATCCCCTACTCCAAAGGCATGTCCAAGACCAAGAGGCCCGGAAGTGTTTTCTATCCCGCGTTTGCGGTCCAATTCCGGGTGTCCAGGAGTAGGACTGCCCCATTGTCTGAAGTTTTGGATGTCATCAGAAGAATAGTTTCCAAGCAAGTGCTGCACCGCGTACAACATTGCAGACATGTGACCCGGATCCAAAATAAACCTGTCTCTGAATGGCCATTCCATATCATCCGGATCGTACTCCAGAAATTCTGTGTAAAGCACATGAACGAAATCTGCACCACCCATGGGACCTCCTGGGTGGCCTGATTTTGCCTTTTCAACCATCGCAGCTGCCAGTATCCTGATATTGTCGGCTGCTCTTTTAGTCAGTTGCCCGTCGGGAGATGCGGGCGCATTGATGTTTTCCATGAAATAAAGGTGTAATTTTCTTACAAGTATAGAAAAGATTTAGGACTAATTAACTGAATCTGACCGGGCACATCAATTTTTCATAGAAACCACCACCGAGACTGACAAAATTATCAATCCTCCCGCAATGGTGCGAAGGGTGGGCACTTCCCCCAGCAATAGTAACGCTCCAAGAATGCCATAAACAGGTTCCAGGCTACCCAGAATGCTTGCAGTGGCTGCATTGACTGTGCGGAGTCCATTGATAAACATTCCGTGAGACAAGGCTGTAAATACTACCCCCAACAAAACCAAGAGCCAGAAATCTGTAGTGCTCAATTGAAAATCAACAAAAAACAGTAAAGGTAACAAGACAATTGAAGCGCCCAAATCTTGATAAAAGGCAATCACAAAACTGGAATATTGCCTAACATATTTTCTATTTAAAATAGCCAGAACACTGAAAGTAAAGCCAGACAAAACTCCCCAGACGGCTCCCTGGAAAATATTGTTTTCCCAACGGTACTCCGGTACCACCAAAACCACCCCAATGAAAGTAATCAGCGCCAGTATGATGGATCTTTGTGTGAATCGCTCCTTAAAATACAAAGGTTCCAAAAGCGCAGTGAAAACTGGAAAAGTTGAAAACGTTACCAAGCCAACTGCTACCGTTGAAACCTGGATTGCATAAAAAAAACTCCACCAATGAAGCGCAAGAATGGCCCCAAGGCCTAATAAAGAAAGATAATTTGCTCTGCTTCCCAGGCTTGTTTGCTGTTTAAACAAACGCAAGCCAAGCCATATTGCAATACTCGCAAAAAAAGCCCTACCCAGGACGATGATCAAGGCAGGAACGGCAAGAAATTTCCCAAATAATCCGGCGATTCCGAAAAAAAACACAGCGACATGAATTTGCAGCAAAGCCTTGTTCCCTTTCATTTCCTTTTTTCAGAAAGATAAGTTTTTAATCTAAGGTAAAGCTGCCTATCTTCCATGGATTTTTTTTACAAAACGAAGAATAACATGAATTTTTCAACTATCGATCTTAGCATCTTTGCAGGGTATTTGATCCTCATGATGGGATTTGGACTTTGGATATCAAATTATCAAAAGGCCAAAACATCGCAGGATTACTTTCTGGCAAGCAAAGCGCTTCCCTGGTGGGCTGTGGGAGGATCTCTCATTGCTTCCAATATTTCTGCCGAGCAATTTATTGGTATGTCGGGCTCGGGGTATGTTGTGGGTTTTGCTATTGCTGCTTACGAACTCATGGCAGCCCTTACACTCATTTTGGTGGCAAAGTATTTCCTGCCGATTTATCTGGAGAAAGGCATTTACACCATGCCACAGTTTCTGGAAAAAAGGTTTGACCATCGAGTGCGAACCGGACTTGCCGTCTTTTGGGTCTTGTTGTTTATTTTCGTGAATATCACCTCAGTTTTGTATTTGGGAGGATTGGCGCTTGAAAACATCATGAATATCCCACTAACCTATGCCATCATCGGGCTGGCAATTTACGCTTCGACTTTTTCTATCTTCGGAGGCTTGAAAGCTGTTGCCTGGACAGATGTAGTGCAAGTAGTGGTGTTGATCTTTGGAGGTTTGCTGGCAAGTGTCCTGGTACTGGATGCTCTCGGAGGAAGTTTTATCGGTGGATTGACTGCCATGTTTGAAAAAGCTCCCGAAAAATTTGACATGATTTTATCCAAAGATCACCCGGAATTCAAAAATCTACCGGGAATCAGTGTCTTGATCGGGGGTATGTGGATAGCTAATCTTTATTATTGGGGCAATAATCAATACATCATTCAGCGGGCACTTGCTGCCAAAAGCCTGAAAGAAGCACAACTGGGAACCGCCTTCGCTGCTGTCATCAAAATGGTATTGCCCATTATTGTAGTGGTTCC
>JALQTV010000116.1:6001-8389 GCA_023268675.1 Saprospiraceae bacterium
GGTATCGCAGCCTTTGTTTTGGGTGCTGATATCGAAAAGGCAGACGAGGCATACCCCTGGGTGTTGAACAATTATGTAACGGTAGGTTTCAAAGGATTGGCTTTTGCCGCTTTGATTGCAGCTGTTGGCTCCTCGCTAAGTTCCATGGTTAACAGTACCTCTACGATTTTCACCCTTGACATTTACAAAACCTTTGCGAGCAAGGAAATAGCTGATGAGAAACTGGTGAGAGTAGGCAAAATTGCGGCAGCGGGCTCCCTCTTGATCGGAGTGCTGGTAGCGCCTTTATTGGGCAACCTGGACCAGGCCTTCCAATACATTCAGGAATATACAGGTTTCATAAGCCCGGGTGTGGTTGCCATTTTCTTGTTCGGCTTGTTCTGGAAAAAGACTTCCGCCAATGCAGCCTTGTGGGCTACGATTTTAGCCATCCCTTTGTCTGCGGGAATTAAGATTTTATTCCCTGACTTTCCCTTCATCGATCGCATGGGGGTTACTTTCTTGATTATCAGTATTATCTTGATCGTGATCTCTTACCTCGATAACGGCAAAGATGCAGATCCTAAGGCCATTGCCATAAACAGTAGCTTGTTTCAAACAAGCAAACTGTTTAATACACTCTCTCTTGTCGTTATTGCACTTTTAGTTTTGATTTATGGATTGTTTTGGTAAAATGAAAGCGGGTTGTTGGAATTAAAATCCAACAACCCGCCCCTTTATCCAAAGTACAATTTAGGATCCGGTAAATTAATAACCAGGATTCTGCGTCATACTTGGATTGGTATTGATTTCTTCGATAGGAATCGGAAGAATGAAGAAATCATTAGGGTAGTTAATCACACATGAACCTGCCGGTGCGGTGCAATTCACGCGCGTCACACCCTGCTTTGCATTGGTAAGTTCGAAAAGGCGGTGGCCTTCAAACATCAACTCAATGCGTTTTTCTTTGGCGATTTCAGCCAACAAGGCAGCGCCTGTAGCTGTCACATCGGGTGCATCTGCCCATGCTCTCCTTCTAACAGTCATCAAGTCTGTAATGGCACCCGCTGAATCTCCAGCTGTAGCTCTAGCCTGAGCACGAATCAGGTACATTTCAGGCAAACGGATCACAGGAGTGTTGTCTTCACCTTTGTTACTTGGATATTTTGCCTGGCGCAAGTCGCCAAAAATACCACCACCAATTTTGCTATCTACGACAAACAATTGTTTTCTCAAATCAGCGTCGTCGATGACATCAACCAGATCCAGGGATGGAAGGTAGTCACCATAACCACTGGCATTGTACATACCACCCAATGCATCAGAACCTATATTATCAAGTGGCGTTTGAGAAACATCCAAAATGGCATCAGGGCTGTACCCAATATCTGCCCATTGGGAAAGGTAGTTATCGGAAGCAGTCATGGAAAAATCTCCTGAGTTGATCACCTCTGTTGCCAGTGCAGCAGCAGTTGCAAGGTCTCCCTGGTAGTAATTGACTCTAGCCAACAAAGCTTTGGCAGCATTTTTAGAGAATCGGCCCAATCCTCGATTGATGGTCATCAAAGAAATTGCCTGGGTAAGATCCGCTTTCACCTGAGCATATACCTCTGCAACGCTATTGCGTGCAGGTTCCGCATCCTGGTCAAATTCAGTAATTACAGGAACACCTGGGTGACTTCCACCAGCAGTAAAACCGTAATGCTGAGCAAACATACGCACCAAATCAAAGTGCCCCAAAGCTCTCAAAGCATAAGCTTCACCAATCAACTGGTTGGCATTGGCCTGAACTGCTGCAGGAACTTCGATATTCGCGTTGATCACAAGGTTTGCACGATTGATACCGGTATAGATGGTAGACCAGGTATTTGTTGGGATATTTTGAACGTCATTGATGGTTCCGGTGAATTCCGCCCAAACTCTACCTCGGTTAGCCTGGGAGTTTTGCTTTACATCATCAGACATGATATCCGGCAAAAGAACGAAATAACGACCGTACCAGTTGTTGTGCTGTAATTGTGAATAGACACCATTGACAGCAGCTTCCAGGTCATTGACCGTCTGAATGGCGGTATCGAAAGGCAAGGCGTTACTTGGAGAAAGATCCAGGAAGTCATCTCCGCAGGAACTAAGTCCAAACACAAATGCCAGAATTAATAATTTGTTGTATATTTTCATTTTAGATAAAATTTAATTGGGTGAAATACTTGCTTCGGTTATCAATGGAGTTCCACTTAATTTAGAATCCCAAGTCAAGACCAAAAGAAAGTGTTTTCATGTTAGGAACGGGTGAACCCAAGTAACCATTGATGGCAGTTTCCGGATCAACTCCTAGGTTTGGATCTCTCGTCCAGGTCCAGAAATTAATGCCTCTTGCATATACTCTGGCTGAGCTCAATCCGGTTTTTG
>JALQTV010000117.1 GCA_023268675.1 Saprospiraceae bacterium
CCGGTAAGAATGGCTGCCCTGCTGGGACCACAGATGGCATTGGTACACATGACCTGTTCAAAGAGCATGCCCTCGCGTGCAAGTCTATCCATATTTGGAGTAGGTGCAAGATCCTTGTAAATTCCGCCATAAGCACTGATTGCCTGAGTAGTCAGATCATCGGCCATGATATAGATGATATTGGGTTTTGGAGTATCTACTGCTTTCTCCTCCGTCAACCCAGGCGTTAAAGAAACCAGGGAAAGAAAGATCAGGGGACTGAAAGGCAGCAACTGACCGATTTTAATTTTTTGGAGTACCTCTTTCATGGAATTGTTACTTTGATAGGGATGTTATTGTTTATTGTCAGTATTGTCTCCTGCAAATCTGCGTTTCGGGATGAGTTGCCCGTCATGATGGTAAAATCGCCGGCCTCCACTCCATAATTCATGTCTATGCCATAAAAGGCAAAAGCTTCGGCGTTCAGCTGGAATACCACGTTGCGGCGCTCTCCCGGCTTCAAAGTAATCCTTTGATAGGCTTTCAGTTCTTTTACTGGCCGGGTAACCGAAGATTGATTGTCGCGAATATAAAGCTGGACGACCTCGTCCCCTTCCAGGTTGCCCGTATTCACCACAGATACTTCGACCCGGACAAGATCTTCAGGGGCCTCAATGCTTCCTGTGACCACAGGGGCATCCAACTGAAAAGAAGTATAACTCAATCCAAATCCGAAAGCATAGAGGGGCGTTTTCTTTTCCGTGTGGTATTTATGGAAATAAGTGGAAGGTTTGTGGTTATACACCATTTCTAACTGACCCACGCTTCTGGGAACGGTTACAGGCAGTTTTCCACCGGGGTTTACCTCTCCGAACAACACCTCTGCTATTGCCTGTCCTCCAAAGCTTCCCGGCTCCCAAGCTTCGAGTATGGCATCTGCATTTTCATGCAACCAAGGTTCGCTGATGGTACTGCCATTGACATAGACAACGATTAGCGGCTTACCCAATGCCTTTATTGATTTGGCCAATTGTAACTGTTTGCCGGACAATTGCAGAGTAGCGCGATCTATGTTTTCTCCGGTAGTTTTGTTTTTCCAATCGTGCCGGAAAGAATTTTCTCCCAGTACCAGAATCACCAAGTCAGCACTTTCTGCTTTTTTCGCAACGGCGGCCAGCACTGTATCTTCCATTTGCTTTGCCCTTTGACCCGAGTCGAAAAACTCCATTTGACAGCCCCTCGCCAGTCCTTTTTCTTGCAAACCTTCCCAGGCAGTAATGATTTTGGCTTCCGGTTGTGGTGACGCCCAATCGCCCAAAGTGGTCATATTGTCTGCATTGGGCCCACTGACCAGTATTTTGGTACCCTTTGCTACATTGAGGGGTAAAATACCCTTGTTTTTTAGCAGAACCATTGCCTTCCGGGCTGCATCCAAGGCTGTTGCCTGGTGTTTGGGGCTAAAAACTACTTCATTTATCTTGTCCGTTGCTACGAAGCGATTTTCAAAGAGGCCCAGTCTGAACTTGGCTTCCAGGATTTTGCTACAAGCCTGATCTACCCTTTTTTCGTCAAGCAAACCTTCTTTTACGAGTGCTACTACATAATCCTGAAAATTTGGGCCGTGCATATTCATATCCATTCCGGCTGCCACAGAAAATAAAGTAGCTTCTTTGTAGTCTTTTGCTACATGGTGGAGCGAAGCTATTCGCGACACATCATTCCAATCGCTGACATAAAACCCATCAAACCCCCACTGCTTGCGCAGGACTTCCGTCATCAGATGTTTGTCCATGTGGCAGGGAATGCCGTTGATCTCGTTGTGGGCAGCCATAATGGTAAAAACTCCTGCTTCCTGGATTGCCCGTCTATAAGGTGGAAGGAAAACTTCCATTAGGGTTCGCTCAGACACATCTGTAGGGGCGGAGTTGAGGCCATTGACGGACTTGCTGCCTGCAACCAGGTGCTTGGCACAGGCAATGACTTTGTCCGTTCCGGAAAAATCATCGGTTTGCAAGCCTTTTATCTGTTGAACACCCATGTTTCCGACTAAGAAAGGATCTTCTCCAAAGGTTTCTCCCGATCTTCCCCAACGAGGGTCGCGCAAAACGTCGATGTTTGGCGTAAAAGCCCAATGAGTTCCAGTCGCTCTCATCTCCAGGGCTGTCTGCCTGCCAATCTCAAAAGAAAGTTGATCATCCCAGGTAGCTGCCAGGGAAATGGGAGTCGGGTAAATAGTAGCGCCTTCATACAGCCCATTGCCGTGAATCGCATCTATTCCTATGAGTAAAGGAATCTTCAGACGAGATTGCAAGGACAGGGATTGCAGGTAATTGGCTTCTTCTGCCGTAACCACATGCAGGAAAGAACCAATTTTTCCTTCTGTCACCATGCGGGCGACATCGTCGCTAAACAATCCTACATAAAAACCCTGAGCATCACTTTTCCGCATTTCTTCTGCTGTCAGATTTTTTTCAGCCTTTTTCATGTGCTCCAATCCGACGTATTGAGCCATCTGAGCAGCTTTTTCCTCCAGTGACATGCGTTGCATCAGATCCTTTATTCGCTGTTCGACAGGTGCAGAGGCATCCAAATAAGTAGGTGCTGCTTCCTGTGCAAAACAGATCGAGAGGGATACCGTCATGAAAGTAGTGCAAACAATTGCGAGCTTCCTTTTTCCTCGAAGGAAGGAAATTAACTGCCCGGCTTTGCTGAATGTCAAAGTCAAAGCATTCATTAATAACCGGGATTTTGATCTGCGGGAGAAATGGCCTGATTGCCTGAAATTTCACTAAGTGGCAGGGGCAAGAGCATATTTTTCACGCTAATCGGATATATAAACTCCCTGTTTTTCTCCAGCTTAGGGTGGCTGTTGTGAGGTTCGACTACCTCATCCAAAAAGTATTGATAGCCCCTGCGGCGGGTATCAAACCACTCCTGTCCTTCCGCTAATAATTCGTATTGTCTTTCCCGCAAAATGCGTTGTCTGAATTGTTCCTGTGTCAACCCTGACCAGTCTGCAGGCTGTGCCGCATCCGACACTCCATCGCCATTGGTATCGCGAGCCCGCGCCAATACCTGGTTGACGAAGGAGTAAGCCTGGTCGGGACCATTCAGTTCATTTTCAATTTCTGCCATCATCAGCAAAACGTCTGCGTATCGCAGCATCATCCAATTGCGGTCTGTAGTTGTTCCATTATAAGATGGGTCGAACCATTTGGCAATCACCGCAAATCCCTGGTTGCTTGTAGTCCGTACGGGGTAGATGGTTTGGGTTCCTCCATTGCTGCGGGTATAGCGATCATATACAAAAGTGGCTTCTATCCTCGGATCACCGGGGTATTGTTCCACATGTTGGTCAAAGGTCTCTTTATTGGGGCGAATTCTTCCAAAAGTAGTAACATTCGAAGGTGCATAGATGCTACCGGCAGGAGTAAAAGACCGGATTATATCCGAATTTCGAATACCTCCGGTATGTCCGTATTGTAGTTCAAAAATAGACTCTGTTGTATTCTCATTTCCCGGTACAAACAATTCTGCATAGGTTGGTGCCAAGGAAAAAGCATTGCTGTTGTAAACGGGCAATAGTTCGTTATAAGCTTTTTGCCAATAGCTGGGATCTCCCCCATCCTCTCCGGCGAGTGTCATGTACAATTTTGCCAGGTACACATTTGCTGCATACCGTGAAGGACGGCCATAAATAGTAGCTCCCGGTTCAGGCATCATGTCTCTGGCTTTTTCAAGGTCAGAAATTATCTGTGTAATGACCTCTCCCCTTGAAGCTCTGGGCAGGTTAATTTCATCGATTTTGGCCGGTTGTGTACGAAGAGGGACTCCACCAAACAGCCTTACCAGGTCGAAATAAGTAAGCCCTCTGATAAAATAAGCATGTCCGAGCGCCGACTCCCGATTGGAAAGAGACTGCCCTCCCTGTTCCAGATTGTCTATGACAACATTTGCTGTATTGATGGCACCGTACATCTGTGCCCACATGGAGTTGACCCAGATATTACTTGGTGTCGTATTCAACCCCACTGCATCTCTATTGGCTGCCTGGCTGGAAAAAAACTTACCGGAGACCACCATCACCAGATTCTGCCAGGAGGTCCCGTAATATTGAGGGGAAGAAAACTCGGAATAGACCCCGTTAATAGCTGTTTCCACTCCCGCTTCTGTAGCAAAAACAGACAATTCGCTGTAAAAAGTGGTCGGATCTTCTACAAGAATATCAGAACAGGCAGTGCCCCCAAAAGTGAGTAGATAAAGTAAAATATATTGTTTGAAATGAGTTTTCATGGTATTTATTTTTAATTGGAAAGCCTAGATTGAATTTCACAAAATATTATTTGTCAAAAATTGATATTCAACCCAAAAGAAACAGCTTTTTGGTTGGGAAATGACCCCCAGTCAATACCCTGCCGAGAGGGATCAAAAGCAAAACTGTTGACTTCCGGATCGAAACCGGAATAATTGGTCAACAACAACAGATTATGTCCACTGATAAAAATACTTCCCGAATCAATGCCTTTAATTTTGCCGGCAGGCAGGTTGTAAGTCAGCGATACAAAAGTCAGTCGAACAAAACTGCCATCTTCCACCATTCTGTCTGTAAAATCTCCCTGAATCGGATAGCCCAGTCTGGGATAAGTAGCGTTGGTATTGTCTGCTCTCCAGGCATCAAAGTATGCTTCATTTCGAATATTGTTGGAATTACCCAGAGCAAAGGCTTCTCTTCCCAGGTTCCCGTTGGCGATATCGTTGCCTTGTACGCCATTTAGGAAAAGACTGAGCGAAAAAGCCTTATAGCTAACATCGGTACCCAAACCGAAAATAAAATCGGGATTGGGGTCGCCAATAATCGTCAAATCAAGATCGTTGATGTTGCCATCGTTGTTTTGGTCCATGTACAATACATCACCCAGCTGAGAGGCCACGCCCTGAACGGATGGTGCCGCATCGAGTTGTTGCTGGGTATTGATAATTCCATTGGTTTGATAGCCCCAGAACAGTGCTGCCGGTTGTCCTTCGATAAATATATTGGCCGGCACCTTAAATACCGTTCCACCGGATACCCCACTACCCAAATAAGCACTGTATGTCGCTGTTCCAAATTGAGCCAAAGGCAGTCCCAGGTTTTTAATCTGGTTTCGGTTGACGGACACATTACCGGAAACTGACCAACTAAATTGATCGTTATTGACCAGGTATGTTGACAATCCAAGTTCTACCCCTTTGTTCACCAAATCTCCCTGGTTGGTAATGATGGTTTCAAATCCAACGGAAGGGCCAATATTGAGCTGCTGCAACAGGTCGCGGGTCTGTTTGTGATAAACTTCGATATTTCCGGTAATCCTATCGTTTAGAAATCCAAAATCAAGTCCCACGTTAAACTGATCCGTTGTTTCCCAGATCAGGTCTTTGTTGGCCAGGTTAAGTGGAACGATTGCGGTAACTCCACCACCCTGACCATCTGACAACAGGTTTGCAGTAGAGCCGAATCGATTGAAAGTCTGGTAAGGTCGGATGGCTTGACTTCCCGTACGTCCATAGCCGATACGCAATTTTGCCTCGCTGATTTTATTGCTGCTGCTCAAAAAAGGTTCGTTGATCAACTTCCAGGCAAACGCTGCTGAAGGGAAAAAGGAGTATTTATTCTCGTCGGTAAACTTACTCGACCCATCTCTTCTAAACGAAGCGGTAAATAAATAGCGATTTTTCAGGTTGTAATTAATCCTGCCTAAAAAAGATAAAATACCTTCTGAGTATCGATCGTATGCCATTGGCTGGAATACCTGACCAAAACTAATGCCATTGTAACGCAGATCTTGATTGGCAAAATCCGCCGCAGTGAAGCTGTTTTGTTCTACACTGGTATGGTCTATTACAAAACCGAGCGTTCCGTTAATCCTGTGGTTGCGATCAAACTTTTTATCAAACAACAGGGTATTGTCCACATTGTAACGGAAGCGATTCAGTTGACTTATGCCTGCCTCTCCGTTGGACAAACTACCTCTGAATACGGTAGTTCCATACCATATTTGACGTTTTTTATAGCGGTAATCCCCCCCTGCCAGCAAACGATAGGTAAATATGGGAGATATCTTGTAATCAGCAGTAATAGACCCCAGGATTCTGTATTCAGCAGCGTCATCATTGTAATCGGTAAGCCAGGCGCGTGGGCCATCAAGTGCTTCCTCTAAATCCTGTGCCACATTATTTTCTGTATAGCCCAGCAAAGGAGCCGATTGAATGATCTGGCGAATCAAACTGGTGTTGCTACTCCCCAGGTTATCTGTACCCTTACTCGCCTGATTTTTAGTATAGGTTGCTGATACCCTTGGAGAAATTTTGAACCTGTCACTGAGTTGTTGGTTGTAGCGAATCAGAAAATCTCCCTGGGTTGCTTTGGTTCCCGGAACATTCCCTGTTGCTTCTGAAAAACCGCCAGCAACATAATAATCCGAAGCTTTCGTACCCCCGTTGACCGAAAGCCGGTGGTTTTGTGCATAAGAATTTTCAAAAATATCGTCGTACCAATTTATGGGCTCCAATCTTGGAATGGTAGAAGCATTGGCAAGCATATATGCTTCATCGGTATCAAAAGCAGCGATGGAACCATCGGCATACGTATAAAAAGCGGGATCTTGTCCTTGAGCGGTCTTGTACTCATTTTGATAGGCTACATAGTCTTTGGTATCGAGTACGTCGATGAGTCGTGTCACCTGTCCGACGCGCCCGGTGACTTTATAATTGAATTTAGCATCTCCCTCTTTCCCGCTTTTGGTAGTAATCAAAATAACCCCATTTGCTCCACGAGAGCCATAAATAGCTGTTGCGGAAGCATCTTTCAGTACTTCTATACTCGCAATATCCTGAGGATTGATACCTGTAAGACCGGTTTGTGGTGACAGATAAGAATTGCCTCCCACCAGCGGATCTGCCGCATCCTCAGTAGCTGAATTTATGATGATTCCATCTACCACGTAGAGCGGTTCATTGTCTCCACGAAGGCTGTTGCTACCTCTGATACGGATCGTATTGGGTGACATGAGCTCCGTGCTATTGGACTGGATGTAAACACCGGGAATTCGTCCCTGCAGATACTCCTGGAAGTTGTTGTATTGCAACACATCCTGCTCTGAAGGTTTCAAAGACTCCACAGCACCGGTAATATCAGATTTTTGTACAACTCCGTAACCAATCACGATTACTTCGTCCAACAGTTCGCCTGGCTGCAAAGCAATGTCAACTTCGGACTTCCCATCCAACACGAATACCGCTGACTGATAGCCTGTGTAAGAGGCTTCTATGGCAGTGGCATTTTCAGGCAGGGAAAGTTCAAATTTGCCGTTAACATCGGTAACAGTACCGGTAGAAGTACCCACTACGAGGATACTTGCTCCGATGAGCGGTTCTCCTGTTTCTGCGTCAGAAATGGTACCGGAGATGATATTTTGTCCGAAGACGATTCCTGATACCAGAATCAGGAAGGAGATAAGAAAGTAGGTTTTAAGTTTCATTTTTTTCTGTTATTGACTTCCATCAAAGAACAGAAATACTGAGCGAAGAGGGGGGATAAAAATTATCAGAAAAGGTTTGCTAATCATCAAAGCCCCTTGTTCCGGGGCTTCAAAGCATTGGGAAAGAAAGAAAGGAGAGGACCCGGAGTCAGGCTTCCAGGCTTTTGAGAAATTCGAGAGGAGAATAGCCGAATAGCTTTTTAAAAGAAGTGCTAAAATATTTTGGGTTAGAAAACCCCGCCAAATAGGCTACTTCTTTTACGTTGTAATTTTTTTCGACGAAGAGCTTTCGCGCAAATTTCAGTCGGGTATGTATGATGAAATTCTGAGGAGAAAGATCCACCATATTTTTCAATTTCATGTACAAGGCTGTGCGACTCATCCCAAGGTGCCTGCATAAATCATGAACGGACAAGTTTTCCTGGCTTACTTTTTCCAGAATAAAGCTTTCCAGATTTTGCAAAAAAGCAGCATCGCGTTTGTTTTTGAAAATTTCTGCCGTTTCAACATCCGCATGATGTCTGTATCTTTCTCTTAGTTTTTTCTGCCAGGTCAGGTTGGCCGATATTCTGGCAAGAAGAACATTGAAGTCAAAGGGTTTTTCGATATAGGCCGTCACACCGGTTTCAATGCTTTCCAATTCATAATCGCGATTGCTCAAAACAGTTACCATAAACACGGGAATATGGTTGAGATTGATATCGTCCTGAAGTTGGCGGCACAATTCCATTCCATCCATTTCGGGCATAATCAAATCCGTTATAATCAAATCCGGCCATTTTTCGCGGGTAATTTCAAGGCCTTCTTTCCCGTTACTGGCTTCAAATACCTG
>JALQTV010000118.1 GCA_023268675.1 Saprospiraceae bacterium
CGACATTTCGGATTTTCATACCAGAAAGCTGGCTGATATCGAGTTGCTGGGCGTAGCCTGTCTGGGCTACAAGCACCGCCAGGAACAACCAAAATACGTGTTGGATTTTCATAGAAATTTTATTTTGTTAAACAACAGTTCTAAATTTAAAAAACCTTTTGTCCATCCGGACAAAATAGTGTACTATTTTACACCTTATAATCAATAGAAAAATCATGAAGAAAATTGCTAGCGCCTTGATTGCCTGTCTGTTTTTGGTATCCTGTACCGAAAAGCCGTCAGAAAACGGGGCTGTAACAGAAGATTACGCAAAATTTATGCCGGTTGACCATGCAGACCTGGCAGGGAGCTGGGACAAGTACCGTGAAAAGAGCATCACAAACCGCCGATTCAAACATGCAGACCTGCATCGGGTATTTGGAAGTTCTGCCAGGTGGTCGGCTGAGGAGGTGGGACGATCGATAGAAGGCCTGCCTATTTACGAATACAAAATAGGCCAGGGGCCTACCGTAGTTTTTCTCTGGTCCCAGATGCATGGGGATGAGTCCACGGCAACCATGGCACTGACAGATATTTTCAACTTTTTTGAAGCATCAGACAAATGGAATGATTTCAGGGACAATCTCCTGGAAAAACTAACCATTGTGGCTATTCCGATGCTCAATCCGGATGGTGCGGCGCGTTTTCGTCGTCGCAACCTGTTGGACATAGACATCAACAGAGATGCCCTGCGTCTGGCTTCTCCCGAAGCCGCCCTGCTGAAAGCTCGCCGGGATCACTACGATGCGGTCTGGGGTTTCAATCTCCACGATCAGAACCGCTATTACGCGGCAGGAAATGTACCCGAACATGCTACCGTTTCCTTTTTGGCGCCAGCCTATAATCATGAAAAAGACATCAACGAATCACGTGGCAATGCCATGCGCCTGATTGGCATTATGCAGGATATTTTGCAAGAATATATCCCCGGTCAGGTAGCCAAATACGATGACACCTTTGAACCCAGGGCTTTCGGCGATAATATTCAAAAATGGGGTACCAGTACCATTTTGATCGAGTCGGGAGCCATGCCGGGGGATCCCGAAAAACAGCAGATCCGCAAGCTGAACTATGTGGTGCTGCTTTCGGCATTACAGGCTATTGCGAATGGGGCTTACGAACATAAGTCTCTGAAAACTTACGAAGACATACCCTTCAACAATAGCTACCGCTTTTTCGATGTGCTGGTCCGCGAGGCGAGTATCGAGCGCATGGGGCAGTGGTTTACGGTGGATCTGGGCTTTCGCCGAAGTGAAATCAACAATGAGGAGGCTACGGATTATTATTTTAAGGGAACGCTGGCAGACATGGGAGATTTGTCCACTTATTTTGCCTATCGGGAAATTCAGGGACAGGGTATGCAGGCGGTAGCCGGCAAGGTCTATGGTACGGTGCTGAATAGCATGGCTGATTTGAAAAAACTGGATCCGATGGCTTTGTTGCAAAATGGGGTTGCTTATGTGCGCCTTCGGCAAAAAGTGGATCCTATGGTTCAAAAGGGCTTACCTCTGGTTTTACTTGATGAAAAAAACCAGGTCCCCACAGCCGTTGAAAATGAAAGCAACGGAGTGGTGATTTTACGCAAAGGAAATCAGCCTCAACTGGTGATTGCCAGAGGAGAAGTATTTGACTTGACTACAGAGGCGGAAACAATCCGTAAAAATTGGGCGGCAATGAATTAGCCCATTTCAGCAACTACTTCCTGAATGTCAGGGATCATGCGCTTGAGCATGCCTTCTATGCCAGCCTTCAAGGTAACTGTCGAAGAAGGGCAGCCGGAGCATGATCCCTGCATGATGACGGTTACGATGCCATTTTCGTAGGATTTGAATTCTATGTTGCCACCATCCATTTCAACAGAAGGTTTGACATAGGTTTCTATCAATTCCTGGATGCGCTGGACGATTTCGGCGTCGTCGGAGGAATAGCTGTAATTTTGTCTTTGCTCGGCTTCAATGGCTGCCATGGCTTCGGCAAAACCTTCATTGATGATGCCACCTTCTTCTTCGATATAAGATTTGATGAAGGTTTTCAGCTTTAACATGATATCCGTCCAGTCGTAATTGAGTTCTTTGGTGATGGTTACAAAGTTGTTGCAGATGTATACGGACTTGACGTAGGGGAATTCGTATAGGGCGGTAGCGAGTGGAGACCACTCACGTGCCAGTTCTTCTGTCTTGAAATCTGCCGTTCCCCTGTAAAGCATTTTGTTGGAAACGAATTTTATAGATTCAGGGTTGGGTGTATGCTCGGTGTACAACATTACCGGGCTCCTGGTTTCTGTATTCATGGCTAAATATTTACGGGTAATTTCTTACAAAAATATTTATTTGGATTAAATCTTCCATAGAAACAAGTCAAATTTGTTTTGGTTTTAGCGGCATCTTGTATTTGGCTTATCGGCAGAGGTCTGCCCAGGGGAGTAGCGTGTGGTATCCTTTTTGGTGAAAGTAGTTGCGGGTTTCTTCGGGTGTCAGACGACTACTGGCAAGGACGAAGTCCCCTCCCCAGGCTCCCAGGGATTTGATACTGCCCTCGAAGTCAGAGAAATAGAGCGCTTTCGCTTTTGCCAGTCCAAGATAATCTGCTACGAGCGTTTCGTGTTGTTCCAGCAACGTATCGAAGGTTTTTTGTGTGGAAGCAACGCTGAGGCCCAGGCTGATGCGACTGATTTCATCCACCAAATGCTGTGGCGCTTTTCCTTTTTTTCGATACAACGCAATGCCTTCGCGGCTGTTCTGTTTGTGCCCCAGGTGTACGAAATACAAGTGCCGGTGAAAGGCTGGGCTGAAGGGAACCGATATGTGGCTGGGCTTTTGGTAGAGCAATGGTCCATCGGCATGGGCACAAGCAATGTCATAGCCGGAACCACCCATGGTCGCCTCCAGAAGTTCGAAAGGGTTGAGACCTGTCCATTGAGCCAGGCAAGAGAGCAGGGTAGAGCTGCTGCCCAAACCCCAGTTTTCCGGAAAATCAAGGTAAGTTCTGACTCGCAGTCCTTTTTCTACTGCATCCCGGAACTGTGGGGATCGCCGGTGCAGCACCTGCAGGATTTGTTCCAGCGTGTGGGAGACGGCAGGGTGGGAACTTTGTAAGGTCCGACAATCCGGGAAAGCGAAAATAGCTTCAAACCAGGCGGCACCGGAAGAGGCATAACTTTTCCAGTGAATATGGTTGGGTGTTTCAGGATGTTCGCTGACAGCCAGATGCTGGCCGTAATTTGCAGGCAATGCCAGCCCGATCGCACCGTCGAGAACAAAGTATTCGCCGGAAAGCAACAATTTGCCATGAGCCGAATAAAATCCTTTCATCAACCGACTGCTTTTTTGGCTTTGCGCTCCTGCTGAAGGTAATCTCTTACCGCATTGAAAGAAATTGCCTTGTTTTCAAAATAGAGGGTAGCTTGTACAATCTCTTCCGGTTGGGCTTCCAGGTGGTGTAAGATATTCATCAGGTGCATTTTCATGTGACCTTTTTGAATGCCGGTGGTTACGAGTGACTTGAGTGCGGCAAAATTTTGGGCGAGGCCCGTAGCTGCAATGATCATCATGAGTTCTTCTGCCGAAGGATCACCCAGCAGTTCGAGTGATTTACCGGCCAGAGGGTGCAGACGTGTGAGTCCGCCAATGGTTCCTACTGCCAGGGGAACTTCCAGCCAGAAGCGGAAGGTATCTCCTTCGAGGCTACAATAGGAAAGGCTGCGGTATTGTCCGCTGCGGGAGGCAAAGGTGTGCCCTGCCGCTTCTATGGCGCGAAAGTCGTTGCCGGTAGCCAGCACGACCGCATCTATGCCATTGTATATGCCTTTATTGTGTGTGGTGGCTCTGTAGGGGTCTATGTGTGCAATCTTGACGGCCTGATTGAATTTTTTGGCGAAAGCCGCAGCATCCAGATCGTCACAAACGCCTTTCAGGTCGGCAATCGGACAGGAAACCTCAGCGCGCACCAGGCACTCGGGGGTGTAGTTGGATAGGATGGCCATGATTACCGAGACATCGCGTTCATCATCCGATAGCGAAGGATGCGATTCGATAAAGCTGGTCAGCGTCTGACCAAAAGATTCCAGTACGCTGTTGATGAAGTTGGCGCCCATGGAATCACAAGTCTGGAAATGGACGCTGAGTTGGAAATAGCCGGGTTCGACATCGCTGAAATTGATGAGCCGGATATCGGTCACTCCTCCGCCTCTTTTTTCCATATTGGCGGTGAGTGTTTGCGCTTCGCGGAGCAGGGCAGTTTTGAGTTCGGGGAAAAGCCCTACCAGTTGGGTATAATTGCCGTTCCAGGTAAAGTGCACCTGCCCCACTTTCAGGGTATCTACAATGGTGCAGTTAAAACCGCCGCGGGTGGACCAAAATTTGGCGGCACTGGAGGCGGCTGCTACGACCGAACTCTCCTCGATGACCATGGGCACGCTGTACCAGCGGTCGTTGACGAGGAAGTTGGGGGCGATGCCATAGGGCATGATGAAATTGCTGACGGTATTTTCACTGAATCCATCCAACACGCGCTGCACCTGTTCGTCCGCATGCTGAAAAGAAGCCAGCGTCTGTACAAAAGCGTCCGGATCCTTGCTAAATTGTTGGGCAATCCATTGCTGTTTGTCGGATTTGCTGAGTTTGGAGAAGCCCTGGATTGTTTTGTTGCTCATGCGTTTGGGTTGAGAATGCGGGGAAATATCAGACAATATACACATCATTTCTTTATCGTCAGAAAAGCGCGGGCCAGTTCCAGTCCTTCTGCCTGTGTCTGAATGAAGGCTGCCAGTTCGTCATAGGAGCCCCTGGCGTGGCGGAGGAAGGCGGAGGCTTGTCCGTAGATGGCGGGAAGGTTTGACTTTTGGGTGAGGTAGTAGCCATCGAGAAAGTCCTGGATGCCCCCGGAGATGATTATCTGGCGGCATTGCAAGGCGTCTCCCAGTTCGGCACTCAGGGAATTGGTCAGGTTGACCATTTCATCCGCACTGTGTCCTACCTGTGCCAGGCGGCTGTAGATTTCATATTTGGCCGGATCGTTGCGCAGCAATTCCAGTTTGGCGAAATTGGTGCCTCCATTGGCGGCAAAATCAAGGGCCGCGAGGGGAAGTTGGAGAAGCGCTTTGAGACTTTCTTTGCCCATGCCCTGTCCCACTTCCTTCACAATGACAGGGAAGGGAAGCAGGTCCAGCATGTGGTTGATGGTCTCCAGAGGAGGCCTTTGAAAGCGATCTCCTTCCGGTTGCAACCATTCCTGGAAGGGGTTGACGTGGATGATGAGTCCGTCTGCCTGCAATTTGTCGATGAGGCGCAGGATGCGGTCTGTTTCTTTGTTGTCGATGAGGGTTTCGATCTGTGCGATTCCCAGGTTGGCAAACAGCGGAGCATCGTCGCCCATGAGGTGGCGTACATTGAAGTCTGCCAGGGTATCGTCGCTGTAGAGCAGCGATCGGCAGGAGCCCAGTCCCATGCCCATGCCAAAATCGCGGCAGGCTCGTGCCAGGTTGTGGTTGATGGTGCCCGCCCAGTCTGTGCCCCCCGTCATACTGGAGACCCAAAGTGGCAGGCGCATGGGTTTGCCGAGAAAATTAAAAGAGGGCCAGGAATTTTTTTCCGGGTGAGCGGAGAGGAGCGGTTCGTAGTAGAATCGCGGATCGATATCGGTGGCGGCTATTTGCGAGCGGAAAGCCAGTTCTATGTGGTCCTTTTTACGGGACTTTGCATTTGGATCGTTGTCGGCCATAGGTTATGGATAAATAGCTATATAATATGGTATAGGGGGCAAACAATATAAGGTATAAATGGTTTTGGGTTTTTCGGCGTGGCTTTCAGCCAAAAAATGAGCCAAAATGGAGCCAAAAAAAATTTTGTGCGAAATTTTCACTGTTTTTCAATGATTTAGAACAGGTGTGTATGGATTTTTTTTAGCCGCAGGCTTGTAAATTGGAATTAGTTGATTTACCTTTGCCCTGCCTTTTTCCGAAAGGGCGGAAAATAATTAAAAACCTTAAATATTTGCTAGTGGATACTTTAAGTTATAAAACAAAATCTGCTAATAACGAGACGGTTGAGCGCAAGTGGCACGTAATTGATGCTGAGGGCGAAGTCGTTGGGCGTTTGTGCACAAAAATCGCTTCCGTGTTGCGCGGCAAGCACAAGCCTTCTTACACTCCTCACGTAGATACAGGGGATTATGTGATCGTGATCAATGCATCAAAAGTGAGCTTCACAGGAGCTAAGTGGGACAACAAAGAATATCAGACATTTTCAGGATATCCCGGCGGTCAGAAACGCATGGTAGCGAAGGAAATGTTGGCTAAAAAGCCAATCCGCATCATCGAGCTTGCAGTGAAAGGTATGTTGCCCAAGAACAAACTGGGCAGAGCCATGCACAAAAAGCTTTTCGTGTATGAGGGAGCGGAGCATCCACATCAGGCACAAAAGCCAGAAGTATTAACCGTTTGAGCAATTTAAAATAGAGGACATTCAATATGGAAATGATCAATGCGATAGGAAGAAGGAAGTCTTCAGTAGCCCGGGTGTACTTGTCCAAAGGTTCAGGAAACATCACCGTTAACGGCCGCGACTTCAAAGACTATTTTCCTGCAAAAAATATTCAGTACAATATCGTAGCTCCTTTCGAAACGGTAGAAGCTATGAATATTTACGATTTGAAAGTGAATGTAATGGGTGGAGGCTACAAAGGCCAGTCCGAGGCTATTCGAATGGCTATCTCCAGGGCCCTTACCAAGCTTAACGAAGACTTTAGAAAGCCACTCAAAGAGAAGAAATTCCTGATGAGAGATTCCAGAGTCGTAGAGCGTAAAAAATACGGTAAACCCAAAGCGCGTAAGAGCTTCCAGTTCAGCAAGCGTTAATGCGTTTGTTATTTGTCTGGAATTGAATCACCTTACAATTTTTCGAATATGCAAAAACCTACCTATAAAGACTTATTGGATGCAGGTGTCCACTTCGGACACTTGAAAAAGAAGTGGAACCCCAAAATGGCTCCTTATATTTTCATGGAGCGCAAAGGGATTCACGTGATCGACCTTAATCGTACCCTCGAGGGTATGGATCGCGCGGCCAAAGCGATGAAGCAAATTGCTAAATCCGGTCGCAAAGTGATGTTCGTAGCTACCAAAAAGCAAGCCCGCGACATTGTTGCTGAGGCAGCAAGAAGCGTAGGAATGCCTTACGTGACTGAGCGTTGGCTGGGTGGTATGATGACCAACTTCGCTACGATCAGAAGGTCTATCAAGAAATTGCTCAACATAGACCGCATGCTTCAGGACGGAAGTCTGACAAGTGTGACCAAGAAAGAGCGATTGACTTTGACCAGAGAGCGCAACAAACTGGAGAAGGTATTGGGTGGTATCGCCAACCTCAACCGTCTCCCCGCAGCAATCTTCATCGTGGATATCCACCATGAGCACATTGCAGTGGCAGAGGCGCACAAACTGGGCATCAAAACTTTCGCGATCGTAGATACCAATTCTGATCCAAATCAGGTTGACTATGCTATTCCCGGAAATGATGATGCTTCCAAGTCTATCGCGATCATTACGAAATATTTGACAGATGCCATCCAGGAAGGTCTGGAAGAGCGCAGATTGGCTAAACCTGAAAAAGGCGAAGCCTGATTTAAAAGTCCAAAGGACAATCAGGTGTTTTCGGGTAAACGGATCAAATCGTTAACCGTTTTTATAAATTTAAATTTAACCTCAACATGAGTGGAGTTAATATTTCAGCATCCGATGTCAAGAAACTGCGCGACATGACCGGCGCAGGTATGATGGACTGCAAAAAAGCATTGTCCGAGGCAGGCGGAGATTTCGATAAAGCCATAGAAGAGCTGCGCAAGCGTGGTCAGAAGCTTTCTACCAAAAGAGCGGATCGCGAGGCAAAAGAGGGGGTAGTGATGGCACTTGTTTCAGATGATAAAACCAAAGGCATTGTTTTGCGTCTGAGCTGTGAAACTGACTTCGTTGCAAAAAATGAATCTTTCGTTGAATTGACCAAGCGCTTTGCTGAGACAGCTTTGGCAAATATGCCTGAAACAACAGAAGCCTTGTTGGCATTGCCTTTCGATGGCATTACTATCGGGGATAAAGTGGCTGAGCAAACAGGGGTCATCGGTGAAAAGATCGAAGTTTCTTCTTATGAGAAACTGGAAGCTCCAATGATCGCTCCATACATTCACATGGGGTACAG
>JALQTV010000119.1 GCA_023268675.1 Saprospiraceae bacterium
ACACCTACACATTGTTGGGGATTTTTAAATCTAAAAAGGGTTGGGGCTTAGGCACCAGCACTTTTTACATTTAAATAGAAAACCTCCGGCAGGCCGGAGGTTTTACTCAAACAATTAAACACAAAACCTACTTAAATAGTACTATATTAACGGTTTGCATGCGCTAAAAGTGCCTGAAGCCGGCAAAAAATTAAGTGGACAAAAATCTTTTGTATGGAACCATCGTCTTACAGGAAGGTAAAAAAGCGGATAAAGAAGAAAAAAGACTTCTACCAACACCTGAATACCTACCTCGCAATGGGGGTGTTTTTTTTCGTACTCAATAGTTTGACATCCTTTGGAAGATGGTGGTTTTATTGGCCTATGTTTGGATGGGGATTGGGGCTTTTCTTTCATTATCTGGATACTTTTGGAATGCCTTTCAGCGGTCCCCTTGATGAGGCCTGGGAAGAAAAGCAGCTGCAGAGAGAATTGAAAAAAAGGGGGGTAGAGCGTTTGGACTTGGAAGAGCTTCCGGATAAAGAGGAAGCAGGCTTGAGGGAAGAGGTGCAAAAGCCATGGAAGGATGAGGACCTGGTATAATTGTTCTTCAAAAATGTTTAAGTTTGCACTTTAGCAATTATTGAAGAACACGCTATGGATGCATCGCTCCGAAAACTGGTGATTATCCCCACCTACAACGAAAAAGAGAATATCTCCAATATCATTGATGCTGTGATGCAGCTGGAGGGTAATTTCCATGTTTTAATAGTAGATGACGGTTCGCCTGATGGGACGGCCAATATCGTCAGACAAAAGCAACAAAGTTTGTCTGACCGCCTGTTTTTGAAGGAGCGCTCGGGCAAACAAGGTCTGGGGACCGCTTATATTGCCGGTTTTAAATGGGGGCTTGAGCGAAATTACGACTACCTGATGGAGATGGATGCTGATTTCTCTCACAATCCCGGAGATTTGCCCCGACTGATAGAAGCCTGTGAGCAGAAAGGGGGGGACATCGCTGTAGGATCCCGCTATGTCAGGGGAGGAAAGCTGGTCAACTGGCCCTTAGACAGAATCATGCTTTCTTACGGAGCATCTCTGTATGTGCGCCTGGTAACAGGCATGCCTGTAAAAGACCCAACGGCAGGTTTTGTTTGCTATAGAAGCCGAGTGCTTTCCAATATGGATCTGGATAAAATTCGCTTTGTAGGATATGCCTTCCAGATAGAAATGAAGTTCGTAGCCCGTACACTGGGTTTCAAAATTGTAGAAGTACCTATCACCTTTACCGACCGCCAGGAAGGGGTATCGAAAATGTCAACCAATATAGTCAAGGAAGCCATTACCGGTGTTTTGTCTATGCGTTGGAACCAACTGACCGGCGGAATCACCCGAAAAAACACCTGATTTTCGGGAATATTTGTTTGTCCTTTATTGAACTTTCCCACTGACAAAATATACACGTTTTATTCTCCTTGCGTGTGAACATTACCCTTCACAGGTATGATTTAATAATTAACTGTAATTCAGTTTGTTAAAATGGTCAATTTGTTCGTTTTTGACCTGTCTCTTCTTTTGCGTTTCTTTTTTTTTGTTTTTTTTAAAAAATTGGTATTCACGGTTTTGTGAAAGCAAATCTCGTATGATTTTGTATTGATGTATCAACAATCATTGATAATCAAGTGATTAAAAAAAAGTGGTAGAAAGTGGAGTAATGTGGGAAAAATCTGTAATTTTGAAGAGTTAATAGATAAATGTGTGGTAATGTTACAATTGTTAGGCGAGTTCGAGTGCAAAATCGATGCGAAGTATCGGTTGAGACTTCCCGCCGGATTAATCAGCCAGCTGAACAGTCCGGCACCGCCTACTTTTGTAATTAACCGAGGCTTTGAGCAATGTCTTATGTTGTATCCCGAAGGGGTTTGGAATCGAATTAGCGAAGAGGTGAATCAGCTCAATCTGTACAACCAGCAAAACAGAGCCTTCGTAAGGTATTTTTATCGCGGAGCACAGAAGGTGACCATGGATAGTGCCGACAGGATTCTGATCAACAAGCGCTTGCTGGATTATGCCGGGATAGACAAGGATGTAGTGTTGTCTGCTTATAATGATCGCATCGAAATGTGGGCAGTAGATGCATACGAGCAGATTCTTGCAAATGAGCCCAATGATTTTTCAGAACTGGCAGAGTCAGTTTTGGGAGGAAAAAACAACCCCGACCTATGACAGATTATCATCGGCCGGTAATGCTTGAAGAATGCATTCGCTTTCTCGATATTCAAAATGATGGACATTACGTTGATGCAACGTTCGGGGGTGGGGGACACTCCAGGGAGATCGTTTCCCGACTGCAAACTCCGGGAAAACTGTTCGCCTTCGATCAGGATGCCGAGGCAGCAGCTAATGTGTGGGAAGATGATCGATTGGTTTTTTTTCAGGCCAATTTTCGGCATTTACAGCGCTTTCTGCGATTGGCAGGCGCGACGCAAATAGATGGAATACTGGCAGATCTGGGGGTTTCTTCCCACCAACTGGATGAAGGTTCCCGAGGATTTTCCTATCGCTTTGATGCCGATCTGGATATGCGAATGAATACCAAAGATGGCAAGACCGCGGCAGATGTGCTCAATACAGGTACCGAACAGGAATTGCAGTACTTATTCAGCGCTTATGGAGAAGTCAGAAATGCCAAAACGCTGGCCCAGGCTATCGTCAGACAAAGGGCACAGCGCCCGTTTGCACGCATAGCAGAACTGACTCAGTTGCTGGAAAGTTTGGTGAAGGGCAATCGAATGCGCTATTTTTCACAGGTTTTTCAAGCGTTGCGAATAGAGGTCAATCAAGAAATGGACGCCCTGGAGGATTTTTTGACGCAGTCATTACAAGTCTTGAAAAGCGGTGGAAGACTGGTTGTGCTTACCTACCATTCTTTGGAGGATCGACTGGTCAAAAATTTTTTTAAAACCGGGAATGTCAGAGGAGAAATAGAACAGGATTTTTTTGGTCACATCCACAGACCATTCAATGTCCTGACAAAAAAGCCGATTTTGCCAACTGCAGAGGAAATATCGGCCAACCCCAGAGCGAGGAGCGCCAAGCTTCGGGTAGCAGTAAAATTGTAGCAAAGGCCAAATATTTACCCATGGGAAAACCAAAGAACAAAGTAACGCTGACAGACCTTGGTACACTCGCGATGGAGTGGGTGTTGGAAAACCTGATCTTCACGGCTTTCCTGGGTTTTCTTGCAGTCATATACATAGCCAATACACACCATGCCGAGAAAAATATTAGGCAAATCCAAGTTTTACAACGCGACCTCAAGGAGCTGAGATGGTATTACAAGTCTTTGCTCTCAGAAAATATGTATAACAGCAAACAGTCTGTTGTCGCAGAAAAGGTGTCTCGCGATGGCTTGCGCCCCAATAGTACTGACAGCTATGTAATCGAAGTCGAAAAATAGCTGCCCATGGATGTAAAAAACGAAGTACTGTATCGGGTTTATATCCTGCTATTTGGAGTTATTCTTCCAGTAGCCGTCATCCTTTTTTACCGGACGATAGACATCGGTGTTGTTCAGGGAGAAAAGTGGCGAGCTAAAGGTGAGGACCTCTACATTGCTCCCAGACCTGTTGAGCCGGAACGAGGCAATATCATGGCCCGGGATGGCAGCCTCCTGGCTACGTCCATACCTTTCTTTGACATTTACATGGATCCTAACTCAACAGGAATGTCAGAGGCAGATTTTTTACAAAACCTGGATACCCTCTCCCAATGTATTGCCAAATACGTGGACAATCGATTTACTCCGGGTGGATTCAGAGAATTTATTCTAAGAAAAAGGCAGGAAGGAGCCCGATATGTCCCGATACAAAAGAAAGTTACTTACCTGCAAAAGAAGCAAATCGAGCAATTTCCCCTGTTTAATTTGGGACAGATACGCGGAGGGTTCATCGCCCAAAAATCCAGCGAACGAGTCAGACCTTTTGGCTTGCTGGCATTGAGAACGGTAGGGTATGTCCGCGGCGACAGAAAGATAGGTCTGGAAGGCGCTTTTGACGAAGTTTTGGGCGGTCAGCCCGGACAACAGTTCATGTTGAAGGTAGATCCCAACCAGGATATCTGGATTCCAACGGAAGATCTCCTGAGGATAGAGCCGGAAAATGGTGCGGATATCCTGACAACCATAGATATCAATCTTCAGGACGTTACGGAAAGGGCTCTGATGCGCGCAGTGAATGCTCATAGTGCTGATTGGGGCACTGCCATCGTGATGGAGGTCAAAACCGGAGCCATTGCGGCCATTGCCAATCTCCGTCGCATTGACACAGAAAAAGGTCCGGGGTATTATGAAGCTTACAACGATGCCATTGCTTCGGCAGCAGAGCCGGGCTCTACTTTCAAGTTAGCAACTATGATGGCCTTGCTCGAGGATGGATTTGTCAAGTTAGATGATACCATTCCTATCTACAAGGGACGAACAGAGTTTTACAACCTCTCCCTGGAAGATTCCAATCCACTGAGTTTCAAGCTGGATTCCACAAGTGTGCGCAATGTGTTTGCCATGTCTTCCAACGTAGGGATGGCAACTCTGGTGGATAGATATTATAGTGATAAGAATCCCCGGAACAAGAACAAAGGACCGGAACTTTTTATTGAGAAATTAAAGCAATTCAACCTGCACCTGCCCTCCAATATAGAAATTGAAGGGGAAGCTGCGCCGCTGATCAAAGAAGCAAACAGCAAGGAAGATGCCTGGAGTGGAACGACCCTCCCATGGATGGCGATCGGGTACGAATTGCTGCAAACTCCTTTGCAGACCCTGACCTTTTTTAATGCCGTAGCCAATAATGGCAAAATGATGAAGCCTTATCTGGTGAGCGAAATCCAGCAATTTGGGGAGACTCAAAAGGTTTTTAAGCCGACTGTGGTAAAAAGAAATATTGCTTCTGCAGCAACCATCAAAAAAGCCCAGGAATTACTCTTGGAGGTCGTCGAAAACGAATGGGGAACCGCCAGCAAACTTAAAACCTCCGGGTATCAATTTGCGGGAAAGACAGGTACCTCCCAAATAGACTATCAGCGCTCTACCAACAAAAGCAGGGTAGGAGGATACCAGGCTTCTTTCGCAGGATATTTTCCGGCAAAAAGCCCCCGGTATTCCTGTATTGTAGTGATCAATAATCCCCGCCAACGTGGATTCTATGGGGCAGATGTCGCAGGGCCTGTGTTCCGCGAAATTTCAGATTATTGCATGGAAAGCATCCTGGATTTTCGGCCTTTGCTTGACACCCTTAGTGTCCCTCTTGCTTCTGCTGTATTGCCTGCAGAAGTGGTCGGAGCGGGTTCAGATATCAGAAAGATTCTCGATATGCTGGAGGTCAAATCCTACGGCAATCCTGAAACGGATTTTTTGGTGACAGTGGTCCGAAATGACAGTCTGTTGCTGGAACGCAGGACTCTCGCCTCAGATATCATACCCAGCGTGGTGGGAATGGGATTGAGAGATGCATTGTTTGTGCTGGAAAACCGTGGTCTGAAAGTAGAAGTAGAAGGCAGTGGAAAGGTGATTTTACAGTCGGTTCGCGCAGGAACTCCTGCCAGGGGACAGACTGTAAAACTGACTTTAGGCTAAATAGTATACCAAAATTTGTATATGCTTTTAAAAGAGTTACTCGCTAATTTGTCTGATTACGAGCTTCAGGGATCACCTGAAAACGTAGTGGTCAATCTGACCCTGGATTCCAGGCAAGCAGGCAGGCAAACTCTTTTCGCGGCCCTTCGCGGCACGCGCACCGACGGACATGCTTTTATTGCTCAGGCCATAGCCGGAGGAGCTTCTGTTATTCTTGCGGAAGAACTTACTGTTCCGCTTCCCGATGGAGTGACTGCTGTATTGGTGAAAGACAGTGCCCGGGCTCTGGGACATCTGGCGGCTTGTTTTTATGGTTTTCCTTCGGAAAAAGTTACCCTGGTAGGGGTCACAGGTACGAATGGAAAGACGAGTACTGCAACGCTGCTTTTCAGGTTGTTTCAGGCTCTTGGATATACCTGCGGCTTGCTTTCGACGGTAGAAAACAGGATTGCCGGAGAAGTGCTGGAAGCTTCTCATACGACTCCCGATGCCATCCAACTCAATCAATTACTGAGCCTGATGGTGGAAAGAGGTTGTACCCATGTGTTCATGGAAGTAAGTTCTCATGCCGTGCACCAACAGCGGATTGCCGGATTGCATTTCAAAACCGGTATTTTTACCAATATCACCCATGATCATCTGGATTACCATGGGACTTTTCAAAACTATATTTTTGCTAAAAAAGCATTTTTCGATCAGCTTCCCAAAGATGCCTTTGCACTGACCAACCTGGACGACAGAAGGGGGATGGTGATGATGCAGAATGCTGCTGCAAAGGTATTGACTTATAGTTTGCAGCAACCGGCTGATTTCAAGGCCCGACTTTTGGAAAATACCCTTCATGGACTTCATCTGGAGATCAATGGGACGGAGCTGTTCAGTAGACTGATCGGAAAATTTAACGCCTACAACTTACTGGCAGCTTATGCCTGTGCGGAAGCACTGGGTGAATCCAAAATGGATATTCTCACGGCACTTAGCAATCTTACTCCTCCGGAAGGGCGATTTGACCATTTTCGGAGTGAGGCAGGAGTTACAGGAATAATCGATTATGCCCATACTCCGGATGCCTTGGAGAAGGTCCTGGAGACGATACAGCATCTGAAAGCCAAAAATAGTCGACTGATTGTAGTGGTTGGTTGTGGAGGCGACAGGGACAGAGCCAAGCGCCCTCTGATGGCAGCATTGGCAGCCAAACTGGGAGATCAGGTCATTTTAACTTCCGATAATCCTCGGAGCGAGGATCCTGATGCCATCATCCAGGAAATGGAAGAAGGGGTTCCGGCAGATCAGGCGGATAAAGTAGTTTCCATTACAAGTAGGAAGCAAGCCATCGCAGTTGCCGCCCGCTTCGCCGGCGAAAAAGACATCATCCTGGTAGCTGGAAAAGGGCATGAAAAATACCAGGAAATCAAGGGTAATAAATTGCCCTTCGACGATAAAGCAATATTGCAGGAAGCGCTCAAAATAAAAGCATAACATGTTAATCAACTTGTTTGACTGGCTTACGAAAAACATTGGAGAATTTCCCGGTTCCGGCCTGTGGCAATACATCACTTTTCGGGCGGGGCTGGCAGTGATTTTTTCTTTGATCATCTCCATGATTTTCGGTGGAAAGATCATTCGATCCTTGCAGCGGAAGCAAATCGGTGAAACGGTGCGCGATCTGGGGCTGCAAGGGCAGTTGGAAAAGTCCGGTACTCCGACCATGGGGGGGATTATCATCATCATGGCGATTTTGGTTCCCACTCTTTTGGTGGCACAATTGGACAATATTTATGTGATCCTGATGATTATTGCGACGATATGGATGGGACTGATTGGCTTTGCTGACGATTATATAAAGGTGTTCAAAAAGAACAAAAAAGGCCTTAGCGGCTGGTTTAAAATATTGGGACAGGTAGGTTTGGGCTTGTTGATCGGATTGACCATGCTTTTTCACAAGGATATTTTCGTTCGCCTGAATGTGGAGACGGCTGCGGAGATGAACCTGACAGCAGCAGATCAAATCAAACGAACTGGCAGCGAGGCAAGTGTTTTGCCTGCTGACAAGGCGGATTACAGCTTGTTGGTGACCAACGTTCCTTTTTTGAAGAGCAACAGACTGGATTATACCCGCTTGTTGCCTATTGACAATGACTCATTGAGGGAAGGGGTAGGCAGGATCTTGTTTGTGTTGATTGTCATTTTCATCATTACGGCAGTGTCAAATGCGGCGAACCTCCTGACGGACGGCGACGAAGTGGACTCGATCCAGAAGGAAATCGGCATCCTCCGGGCCTGCAGCCACCCCAACGTGGTCCGATACTACGGGAGTTACCGTACACCCGATGCGCTGTGGATCTCAATGGAGTACTGCGCGGGTGGGAGCGTGAGCGACGTAATGCACGCGCTGGGGAGGCCGCTGGAGGAGGACATGATCGCGTACGTGTGCAGCGAGGTGCTCAAGGGCTTGGCCTCCGATATCGCTCGGCTATTGGTTCGCAAGTCCATCACCGAGCCGCTGGCGAACTTGGTCAGTGGGCTTTTCAGTGGTGGTGCCGGCGCAAGCGGGGGAGGGTTCTTCAATCTCGGCGGCCTCTTCGG
>JALQTV010000011.1 GCA_023268675.1 Saprospiraceae bacterium
ATTGCCTTAAGATCCTTTAGTGCCTCTGGTAGTAAAATCATATCGGGTTGATTTACAGTAGCAATAGTCATTGGAGCAAGGACGTTTCCTGCATTATCCTGGATGGTAACGATTTTATTCCCCCTGTGGTGTTTATGTCCGCTATATCCTCTAAGGTCACTTCCAAGCTTGGCAACAACGTTGGTACCGTCACCATGAAGGATACTCAGGTCAAGCTGAAGCCTTCCCATTTTTAGGCATATTCAAAAATAGAAGTTAATAACGAATAAAAAATCGAAGGGCTGCCCCAAATACATTGTTGAAGCAGCCCTCTGAACCTATGAAAAGTATTTTTAATCTTCTGTATTTTCCGAAACAATCGCCTCTTCCGCTTCCTGATCTTTATCATAAGGACGCTTGCCAATCAGTCGCTGGAGGTCTGACTTGAGTAGCACCTCTTTGTCCAGCAATGCATGTGAAATGGTTTCAAGATGACCTTTGTTTTCGGTAAGCAAAGCCTTGGCTCTTTCGTATTGAGCGTCTATCAACAGCCTCACTTCTTCGTCTATCAGATATGCAGTATTATCAGAATAGGGTTTTTGGAATTGATAATTGCCCTGTGGGTCATAGAAAGAAACCTGACCTACTTTAGGATTCATACCATAGATAGATACTATCGCATAGGCCATTTTCGTAACCTTTTCAAGATCGCTGATGGCACCGGTAGAAATCTTACCGAAAATCAGGTCTTCTGCAGCCCTTCCACCCAGCGTCATACAAATTTCGTCCAGCAGCTGCTCTGTGCGGTACAGGTATTGGTCTTTGGGCAAATATTGTGCAAAACCAAGGGCTGCCACCCCTCTTGGTACAATGGTTACCTTGATCAGCGGGTGGGCGTGCTCGAGGAACCAACCGCATATTGCGTGACCGGCCTCGTGGTAGGCGATGATTTCTTTCTCTTCAGGAGAAATCAACTTATTTTTCTTCTCAAGACCTCCAATGACGCGATCCAATGCAAAATTGAAATCGTCCATGTCCACTGCCTTTTTGTTTCTTCTGGCAGCTACCAATGCGGCTTCATTGCACACATTGGCAATATCTGCTCCTGCGAAACCGGGCGTCATCTCAGCCAATTGAAAAGCGCTGACGCCTTCTGATGTTTTGATATTTTTCAAGTGCACATCAAAAATAGCTTCTCTGCCTTTCAAATCCGGACGATCGATAGAAATTTGCCTGTCGAAACGACCGGGACGCAACAAAGCAGTATCCAATACGTCAGGTCTGTTCGTAGCAGCCATGAGGATAACGCCTTTGTCTGTACTGAAACCATCCATTTCTACCAACAGCTGATTGAGCGTATTCTCTCTTTCATCATTGCCTCCGGTAAAATTGGATTTTCCTCTCGCCCTTCCAATAGCATCGATCTCATCAATGAAAACAATACAGGGAGCTTTTTCGCGTGCCTGCTTGAACAAGTCCCTCACTCTGGAGGCACCAACCCCTACAAACATTTCGACGAAGTCTGAACCCGAGATCGAGAAAAATGGCACGCCGGCTTCTCCCGCTACAGCCTTGGCCAAAAGTGTTTTACCGGTACCCGGAGGGCCTACCAACAAAACGCCTTTGGGGATTTTTCCACCGAGGGCCGTATATTTCTTGGGGTTTTTCAAAAAGTCAACCACCTCCATCACCTCTTCCTTTGCCTCATCCAATCCTGCTACATCCTGGAAGGTAATGTTCACTTTGGAATTCTGATCAAAAAGGGTCGCCTTTGATTTTCCAATGTTGAAAATCTGGGTTCCGGCACCACCGCCACCGCCACCTACTCTTCTCATAATGAAGATCCACAAAGCCACAATAACCAGGAAAGGCAAGATCCAGGCCAATAACTGGGGCAACCAGTTTGCCCGGGTTTCATTCTTAGGATAGATTCTCTCGTCGCGATCTATACCGGCTTCATCCTGAATTTCCTTGAGAAAATCGCTGAAAGAATCATAAGAACCAATTTCCAGGTAGTAGTGATAGCGGCTGCCACCCAGATTGCTCTTAGCTGCATCTTCATATTTTGCTTCTGAAAGCCGATCGTCTTTTATATATATGTGTGCATAGCGCTCATTCACCACAACCAGCTTTTCAATATCACCGGAAACGACCATGTCTTCCAGCCTGTTCATGCTGATTTGCTCTTTTGTTCCTTCTGACATGCTGTAGATGTTCAGTGCCAGCAGAAAGAGCGCAATCACCCCATAAATCCAGAAAGAACTGAACCGGGGTGGCTTCGGCTTATTGTCATCTACATTATTTCTGTTGTTTTCCATCAATTGCTTCCTTTGATTAAAGTTTTGACAAAGATTACCTTAAGTAAACTTTAGTTTGGTAGTCAAATTTAATAAACACTCTTTTGCCTTTTTCGTTGAATTGAAGCTCAAACAAATGCCTGAGCAAACTACAGGGTCTCGTAACTAGTAGAAACTGCATCGCCCCAAAGTTGCTCCAGTTCATAAAATTCACGAGCTTCTTTGTAAAAGACGTGAACGACAATAGAAAAATAATCCAAACAAATCCAGCGGGCTGTTTTCTCCCCTTCGATGTGGTTGGGGTAAATGTTTGCTTCTCGCTTCAAACGCACGTGGATATTGTTGGCAATAGCTTTTACCTGAGTAGTGGAATCTCCCTCACAGATGATAAAGAAATCCGTAGGAGCATCCTCTACATTTCTGAGATCGAGTTTGGTGATGTTCTTACCTTTAATGTCTTGTATTGCGTCAATGATGAGGTCGTTCATCTCGTCGAGAGTCAGTACCGACGCTTGCTCGAAATTTACTTGATTATTCAAATTAGTGCGGAGTTAGTTTAATCTTTATGCTAATAAATTCAAATTTAAACATGTATACCCTCTTGTCCCACAGCAGAACAATTTTTATGGGCAAAGAAACGCGTTGCTATGAGCATGCGACTTCAACCAACGAAATTGCTTCTATTCTCCTGTCAAATTTCAGGCCAGCCGAAGGAACTGCCATTTTGACATTTGACCAGACTGCAGGCAAAGGACAAAGAGGAAATACCTGGCTATCCGAAGCGGGAAAAAACATAGCTGTCAGCTATATTCTGTATCCTCTATTTATTTCGGCAGCAAAACAATTTTTACTCGCCCAGGCCATAGCGCTGGGAGTTTGTGATTTTATCCGACAATATATCGATAGCAACGAAGTACGGATCAAATGGCCCAATGACATTTATGTGGGCTCAAAAAAGATTGCCGGAATTCTTATCGAAAATACTATTTCCAACGCCGGAATCAAAAATAGTATTATCGGCATAGGAATTAACGTAAATCAAACAAATTTTGACAACAAACTTTTAAATCCAACTTCTTTTACAAAGGAAACGGGAAAAGAGTTCAATTTACCGGCTCTCGCCGAAAATCTTTCTGCCTGTCTTGAACCACGCATCCTGGCCCTTAAGGCACAAAAAACTGCCCTTATAGAAACAGATTATCTCAATAATCTCTATAAGTATCAACAATCTGCTACTTACCTGGACAGCGATGGGATACCTTTCGAAGGAACCATCATCGGTATCGCACCCGGTGGAAAGCTGATTGTCCAAATCAAAGACAAAAATTGTTTGTTTGATTTAAAAGAAATATCGTTTTGCTGAAGTATTTTTCATTTAAACCAAAAATCCGGCTATGAAAGCCAGCATCATTACCATCGGAGATGAAATTCTTATCGGGCAGATCGTGGACACCAATTCCTCATGGATAGCCCAGCAACTTAACCTCGCAGGCATCTGGGTAGATCAGATGCTTTCTGTGGGAGACGACAGACAAGCAATCACAGAAGCTCTTCAAAACGGACTTGAGACAAGTGAACTGTTGATCTTTACCGGTGGGCTGGGACCCACAAAAGACGACATTACTGTCCATACCTTTGCTGCTTTTTTTGACTCTCCACTCGTTTTCAACCAACCCGCCTTTGATCACCTGACCCGCTTTTTTGAGCGCCTGGGCAGAAGTCCCGGAGAAGCTCATCGCCAGCAGTGCTTCCTTCCGGAAAAGGCCACATTACTGCCCAATAAAATGGGAACAGCTCCGGGTATGTGGTTCGACTACGACGGCAAAGTAGTCATTTCCCTGCCGGGCGTACCGTATGAGATGAAACACCTCATGGAAAAGGAGGTATTGCCACGCTTACAGGAAAAATTTGACGTACAGGCTGTCGAACACCGCACCATACTCACTGCCGGCGAAGGAGAATCCCGCATTGCCGAACGCATAGAAGCTTTCGAAAATCAGTTGCCAGATTTTGTCAAACTGGCTTACCTTCCCAACCTCGGACAAGTAAGATTAAGGTTGACGGCCAAAGGCAGCGATACAGCGTATCTTCGACAGGTAATCCAACACAAAACTGAAGAACTAGTAAACCTGATACCCGATCTCGTTTTTGGATACGATAAAGAAACCCTGGAAGAAGTCCTCGGCAAACAACTCAAAGACAGACAGCTTACCCTTGCAAGCGCAGAAAGTTGTACCGGAGGACTCATAGGCCATACGCTTACCTCCGTTCCAGGATCCTCCGCTTACTACAACGGCGGCATGGTTGTCTATTCCAATGACATGAAAGTAAGACACCTCAATGTATCAGAAGAAACGCTGGCAAGGTACGGAGCCGTGAGCGAGGAAACGGTTAAAGAAATGGTAAGTGGGGCACTGAAAGCTTGTCAGTCAGATGTTGTCATTGCCGTTTCAGGCATTGCAGGACCGGGAGGAGGAAGCCCGGAAAAGCCGGTAGGAACCATCTGGGTAGCTGTTGGCAATGCTCGGGAAATTGAAACCCGAAAGCTCCAACTCGGAAAAGACAGGATGCTCAACATTCGTTATACTGCTACTTTTGCCCTCAATATGACCCGGCAATTTGTCAGCAAGCATTACCCGTACCCCTTGTGCTAACTCAAAGAAGGGTTTGATTTACCCGCATAATTGAACTAAATTTGCACAACTAACTAACCTGACCAAAGAACAACCAAAAAACAATAACAACAATGGCAAAATTTGAACTACTCCTGCCCAAAATGGGTGAAAGTATCATGGAAGCCACCATTCTCAACTGGGTAAAGAAAGAAGGTGACACCATTGAAGCAGAGGATACCATTGTGGAAATTGCCACAGATAAAGTCGATTCTGAAGTTCCTTCTCCCGTAAGCGGTGTCGTCACTAAAATCCTCTTTAAGGAAAATGACACAGTACCCATTGGAGAGGTTATTGCCTTGATTGAAACCAGTAGCGATGAAGCGCCAGAGGATGCTCCGGCAAATCCTGCCGATACCGATACAGAAACGCCGGCAGAGGAAAGTGCTTCAATGGAAAAAAGTCCAGCCACAGTTCCTGCATTGTCCTTTGAAAACAGCAATCGCTTTTATTCGCCACTCGTCAAAAATATCGCCAAACAAGAAAATATTTCCCTGCAAGAACTGGAAAGTATCCCCGGAACCGGTCTCCAGCAAAGGGTAACGAAAAAGGATATCCTAGGCTATCTGGAGGAAAGATCTGCCTCCGGCAAAAAAAATCAACCTGCTCCGGCAAAACCAGCTCCGACAACGTCACTGGAAAAAGAACCGGCTCTGGCAGCTACCACAAGCTCCGGCAGCTACGACATCATCGAAATGGATCGCATGAGAAAGCTCATAGCCGATCACATGGTCATGTCCAAACATACTTCTCCACACGTAACTTCTTTTGTCGAAGCCGATGTGACCAACATCGTCAACTGGAGAAATAAAATCAAAGGAGACTTCAAAGCCAGATTCAATCAAAATATCACCTTTACTCCCATCTTCATTGAAGCCATTGTAAAGGCAATTCTGGACTTCCCTATGATCAATATCTCTGTACAGGGAGATAAAATCCTTAAAAAACATGCCATCAATGTTGGTATGGCAACAGCACTCCCCTCCGGCAATCTGATCGTTCCTGTCATCAAAAATGCAGAACAATTAAACCTGATAGGTTTGACCAAAGCAGTAAACGATCTGGCAGAACGCGCCCGAATCAATAAACTCAAACCGGAAGAAATACAGGATGGAACCTTTACCCTTACCAACGTAGGTACTTTCGGCAATGTCATGGGTACTCCCATCATTAACCAGCCTCAGGTAGCCATCATGGCCGCCGGAGCTATCCGCAAAAAACCGGCAGTCATAGAAACCGAATTCGGAGACCTTATTGCTGTAAGACAACTGATGTTTTTATCATTGTCCTATGACCACCGCGTGGTAGACGGAATACTGGGAGGATCCTTCCTCAGAAGGGTTGCAGATTACCTGGAAGCCTTTGACAGCAACAGAACCATCTGACAAGCAGCCTGTTGCTCCTGGTCAAAATCAGGGTAGTCATACAAAAAAACGCTGTCGCTGCGTTAGAATAAGTAAACCTTTAGGATTTGACTAATATCCCTTTGACCGTGATGAAACATATCTACTTGTTTACAGCCTGTTTTCTGCTTATCTCCCCTTTTGCCGAAGGCCAAACCGGGACTTTCGACAAAAATGCAGATATCAGGCTGTACTTTCGTTTTGAAAAATACGAGGAAGCTCTCAGCTTGATCAACTCAAGCAGAAGATACGCCCAGGATACAGAAAATATGCTGCTGGCAGCTATTGCGTATTATCATCTCAATGAACTCGATAAGTCAGAAGTTTTGCTGAAAGAACTGCTGGAAAAGCAGAAAAATCCCTTTCCCGAAGCATGGCTCTTTTTGGGTAAGATCTATCACCACAAGCACCAGTTTACCGAAGCTTCAGAGTTCTACCGGCAATACCTGAGAAATATAGGCAACAACCTTTTTGAACGTTCCTATACCTGGAACCTCATCCGATCCTGTGCCAATGGCCTCCAATTGCAATACCGCGAAGCAGATGCTTTTGTAGAAAACCTGGGCAGCGAAGTCAATACCAAATCAGATGAATTTTGCCCAAGACCCAGCCCGAATTTCGGCCCAAGACTCTACTTTTCATCTGTCAGACCCGGAAATATGGGCGGTGCAAAAAACCAATATGGCATTTCTGATCCTACACTCGGCTTCTACAAAAGTGATATGTTCTCAGCCATAAATAAAAATGGTGTATGGACAGAAGTAACCCCCATGCACTACCTGCTGAATAGCCCTAATCACGACATCCTGCTGGGCTTTGACAAAAACGGTCAGAAGATGTACTACTTCCAGGGAAATTCCATGGCGGAAGGAAATTTTATGGAGGATATCTTTCGCCGCGATGAAAACAGAAGCTATAATTCCTTTCCCATTTCCATACCACTCAGCATCAATAATGGAGACGATACGCCCCAATTCGTCAGTGACAACCTGGTACTCTTTGCCAGCAATCGCGATGGAGGATTTGGAGGTTATGATCTGTACAAGATGGAAAAAAAAGAAGGCAAGTGGCAGGAAGCAGTCAACCTGGGACCTAATATCAACTCTCCCGCTGATGAGCGGTCCCCTTTTCTCTGCAGAGACGGAATTACCCTTTATTTTTCTTCCAATGACAGCGAAAAAAGTATCGGCGGGCTTGATATTTTTAAATCCACTTACATCGAAAGCATCGACAACTGGACTCCCCCCCAAAACCTGGGTATGCCAATAAACTCAGCAGGCGATGAAGAACATTATTACATCAATGACGACGGGTTCAGTGCCTTTTTCAGTTCTTCCAGAAAAGATGGCTTCGGACAACGTGATATCTATATCGCCTTCTTCAGTAATTTCCTTCCGGAAATGGAATACCCAGACCCTGTTGCTAACACTTTAACACCCTCCAAACCCCTAGAAGACACTCAAAATCAAATAATTACAGATAAACCCATTCAACAAAAACCAAATCCACTACCTCCTGCTCCTTCACAGCAAACTGTCACTACCCCTCAAAGCAACCCTTTTTCCTGGCATCTGGCAGATCGCTTCCTGCTGCCGGAAAAAGATTTGGCATTTTGGCAAGTAAAAATGATTGCCTACCCTGAAATCAACCTGCTGCTCTCTCTGGAATATGATCACCCGAATCCGGCAAATGACTTAAGCGATTTTGTGGCGATGGCTGAGGAGATTCAAAGAAGTTTTGTTGCTGCAGGTATTGGTGCCGAGCGGCTGAGCTATCGAATTATTCCAAATACCTCTCAAGGGGGGAATGCGGCCAAAGGATTGGCCCACCTTCAATGTTCGTTTTTCCCGAAGAACCCCGGCAAGACAGTGCCGGAAGCTTTCGTAAATCCCGAAGAAAGCGCTCCCTATGCTTCGCTGAAGCTTCCATTCATGTACAAAGTCCAGATTGCATCTTCCAAATCCGCCGGCATTCTGCAAATCATGGAAAAATACCTTGACAAGCATACCACCATCGAAAAAAACAAAACCGGTTTTTTACGGCTGACCATCGGAGCCTTTGACAATTATTCCGATGCCCAACGATACAAACAGGAAATGGTCGATAAAGGAATCAGGGATGCTTATATTGTACCCTTCATTTTTGGCGTCCGCGCCGAAAAACAAAGGGTTGAACTATTTTCACAACAATTTCCCGACTTTTTACATTACCTCAATGCCTTTTAAGTATTTAATCAAACAACCTGATTATGAAAATAATAACCTGGCTGCTTTTGTCCTCACTCACACTGGGAACCTCCTCCTGTAGTGAAATCAATTTTCCCACTAAAGGCTACGCCAAAAAATTCGATACCCTACCCCTCGAAAAAATAACATTGCCAGAGGGATTTGAGATAGAAGTGTTTGCGACCAATGTCACCAATGCCCGCTCCATGGCGCTTTCCCCCAACGGAACACTCTTTGTTGGAACCCGGGGACAAGGCGATGTGTATGCCATCATCGATAAAAACAAAGACTACAAAGCAGACCGGATCTACACCATTGCCACAGGGCTTAAAATGCCCAATGGGGTTGCCTTCAAAGATGGAAACCTATATGTAGCTGAGGTAAACCGCATCCTTCGCTTTGACAATATTGAGGCAAATCTGGACAACCCTCCCGCTCCTATTGTTATCAACGACAATTACCCTTCAGAAACACACCATGGCTGGAAGTACATAGCCTTCGGCCCGGATGGCAAACTCTATGTACCGGTGGGTGCCCCCTGCAATATTTGTGAATCCGAGGATGAAATATTCGCTACCCTCACACGCATCAATCCAGATGGCAGTGGGAGAGAAATTGTACAACGAGGCATTCGAAATACAGTGGGATTCACCTGGCATCCGGAAGACCAGGAATTATGGTTTACTGATAATGGCAGGGATTGGATGGGCGATGACCTGCCTGCCTGCGAACTGAACCATGCACCAAAGGACTTTATGCATTTTGGCTACCCTTATTGCCATCAGGGAGATCTCCCCGATCCAAAATTTGGAGAACAGCACCCCTGCAGCGACTTTACTCCACCTGCTCAAAAACTCGGTCCACACAGTGCTCCTCTGGGGTTGGAGTTTTATACCGGCAATCAATTTCCGGAAACCTACAAAAATCAACTCATTATTGCAGAACACGGTTCCTGGAACAGAAGCAAGAAAATTGGATACCAACTCTCGTTGGTTACTTTGGAAGGAAAAAAGGTAAGCAGCTATGCTCCCTTTGCTACTGGGTGGTTGGACGAGGCCGAAGATGAACCCTGGGGAAGACCGGTAGATGTCGAGCAATTGCCTGATGGTTCTCTGCTCGTATCCGATGACTTTGCAAACGCGATCTACAGAATTTCCTACCGCTCGGAATAACAAGCAGAAGGGGCTTTCTCAAGATCTTGAGAAAGCCCCTTCTGAATTTATAGTGCTTCTACTGTTTGAAGCACATGCTCAATCATCATCATCATGTTTCGTTTGTCTTTTCCCGGAGCATGCAGAAATCCATCGATAAATACCAGGGAATTTTCCTTCGGGTTGTGGATGAGATACGAAACAAAGGGGCCACCCATATAATCGTTTTCAATCTCCCAGATTCCTCTGGCTTCAACAGCGTACAGCTTATTCATGTTTTTGACTTCAAAAAACATAGGCAGATCCACATCGTTTATCTTCATGTAGGTGTCTTCAATTTCTGAAGAAACGTAAAGCCCTACGCTGTCCCGAATGGCTTTGATGCTTTCCCTGGTCAACTGGTTCTGGTTTTTATAAGAAATTTTCTTCAGCAGAATGTTGCTGCTGGATTCTTCCGTTTCTCTCCGCATCCAGATCACATCATCATTGTCCAGTGCAAGGCTATAGTCTTTAGGCACTCTTAGCCTGATGCCCATTTTTTCGCGCACCAGAGCGTTTAGCGAACCATTTTCGCCACCTATGTAAACGGTAGCATCCACCCTGTCGCGGTCGGATCTTCGGATTCGATTAACAATCACATCAAAATTATCAATAAGCCCCCTGATAAGGTCATCTTCACTGAAACCAAACTGATACACCGTCAACTGCCCCCTTGCCCATTTGTCTTTACCTACCTTTGGAATTAACTTTCCTGATTCACGAGCCGACCGGATGGACTCCTCTCCCAGGTCATCCAGCATCATTTGTGTGGTAGGAGAACTTTCATCATTCATGTTGCCTACAAAAATGTAGTTTCTGAGCTCCCTTCGGGTAGGTTCTTTGGCCAGGTCTTCCGGCGTAAAATGAACCAGATCGAAAATCGGTTCAGGCTGAGGAAGGATCAAATAAGCAGATGAGTAATAATACTGGAGCGTATCTCCCACTGCTCCTTCCCATACATCATTATCAGCAACCACAACCACCTGGCCAATATTTCCGAAGGCCGTGGGGATAGATTGCAAGGCTGTGGGGCCACTGCTATTGGAACAGGAAGAAAACACAAAAACCGATGTCACAGACAACAGCATGTATTTTACAAAAGCCGGATATTTCATGGTTATAGAATTATGTGTTCTTGAAAAACTTTTTACACCTAAAAGACAGATGCAATGTGATCCTTTTTTGGTGGAAATCAAGACGGCTTAACCTCCAATTTTGAGAAGATTAAGCCGTTATCAATCTTAAGGAAACAAATCGATCCTATTATAGCAGGTTCTCGATAATATTCTCTTCTGAAATTCCCTCTGCTTCTGCTTTGTAGTTTCGAACGATTCTGTGTCGAAGTACATACTTTGCTATGGCCTTCACATCTTCGATGTCAGGAGAATACTTTCCTGAAACAGCCGCATGGCATTTGGCTCCGAGCACCAGATACTGCGAGGCCCTTGGTCCTGCTCCCCACGAAATATAGTTGTTGACTGCTGCCGTAGCTCTGTCTGTATTCGGACGGGTCTTGGCAACCAGTGAAACAGCATATTCCAATACATTATCTGCAATGGGTATTTTCCGAATCAGCTCCTGGAAAAACAGAATCTGAGCTGCCGTTACCTTATGCTCCAACTCATGTTTTACCGTACTCGTTGTGCCCCTTACTACTTCCAATTCTTCCTCATAACTGGGATAATCCAGTGGGATGTTAAACATAAAGCGGTCCAACTGCGCTTCCGGAAGTGGATAAGTCCCTTCCTGTTCGATAGGATTTTGAGTTGCCAACACGAAGAAGGGCTTGGGCAAAAGGTGGCGCTGTCCGGAAACTGTCACTGATCGTTCCTGCATAGCTTCCAGCAAAGCCGCCTGTGTCTTGGGAGGTGTCCTGTTGATCTCATCTGCCAGAACAATATTAGAGAATAGCGGTCCGCGATTGAATTTAAACTGTCGGTCTTCGCCTAAAATTTCTGAACCCGTGATATCCGAAGGCATAAGATCCGGCGTAAATTGTATCCGTTTGAAATCCAGATCCAGTACTTCTGCTATGGTACTTACCAACAGAGTCTTTGCCAAACCGGGTACTCCCACCAGAAGGCTGTGACCATTGCTAAATAACGAGATGATGACAGTTTTGACAACTTCGTCCTGACCTACAATCACCTTGGCAATCTCCTGTTTCAACTGTAAGTAGGAGCTTGCCAGGGCATCTATAGCTTCCACATCTGATTTATAATTTGTGCCTGACATTCAAAAGATTTTTGATTTACATTAACTATTCATCAACGCTGAGCAGCTGCAAAGGAAACTGATTTTCTTCAAACAAGTCTTTAAGCGCCTTGAATAAATTGAAATTTTGCTTGCGAGCCCTTGCAATAAAAATACAAGTTCCGACGAATAATCCGAAGTCTTGAGCCAAATGAAACTACCCGATTTTTTGACAGCAGCCCATCTTGGCGCGAACCTCCGATCTTGTTTATGTCGATCTACCCTAGATGAAACGTTTGTAAAACGACTAAAATATAGTCTTTGTTTAATTTTTTTATGCTAATGGTCATTGTGCAGTCAGCGAGTGTACGGGGAGCTTGGGTCTCGATTTATTGTCTCGAAATTTATCCTTACATTTAAGCCTGAAAAACCTGCTGTTGTCAAAGTACTCCTTTCTTTTCAATAATTTTCATCGTCATGTGGAAAAGGATAGCCGAAAACCGGCTTTACATTTTGATCCTGCTCTTGCTGGTCCCGGCTTCCACCATTAACCTGGGATTGCTCACATTCATTGACGATGAAGCCATACGGGCGCTCGTTGCGCTCGAAATGGACCTTTCCGGCAACTGGATTGCGCCCACCCTTCACGGAGAATACTACTACAACAAGCCTCCCTTATTCAACTGGCTTTTGTCTCCTTTCTTTCAATGGATGGGGTATAGTGAGTTTACCTCCAGGTTTGTCAATGTGCTTTGTCTTTTTGGCTACACTGCTACCATTTTTGTGCTATTGCGCAGAGAAATTGGCAAAGAACGAGCCTTTCTGATTGCTATGGCTACCTTCACCTGTGGGCGTATGCTCTTTTGGGACTCCATGCTTGGTTTGATTGACACCTGCTTCTCGTGGGTAGTATTTACCAACTTTTATGTAATATTTTATTATTTCCGCCGCAAAGACTTTCTCAGGTTATTTTTGATTTCCTGGGCACTTACCGCTGTTGGCTTTCTGCTAAAAGGTCTTCCGGCTATTGTTTTTCAAGTCATTACCCTTTTCAGTTATCTGGTCGTCAAAGGTCAGTGGAAGCGCCTTTTTTCTCCGGCAAGTATTGTGGGCGGATTGTTGTTTTTGGCCCTGACTGGAATTTATTACGCCGCTTACAATCAGATCAATCCACTTGAAACGGTATTTCGTACACTGCTAACAGAATCTACCAAGCGCACTGTCGTTCGATTTGGGATATGGGAGACCCTACTGCATTTTTTCACCTTTCCTTTTGAAATGCTGTATCACTTTGTTCCCTGGTCCTTGTTTAGTTTGTTTTTACTCCGCAAAGACATGCTTTCGCTTATCCGACGACAGCCGCTAATAACTTATTTCAGCCTGATTTTCCTGGCCAATATCATCATTTACTGGACTTCGCCGGAAGTATACCCACGCTATCTGCTGATGCTGCTTCCTGTGTATTTTGTAGTGCTTTTTTACTTCGAAGGAATACACAAGGAAGAAGGTACTCAATTGTATCGGAATTTTTTGCGAAGCATAAACGTCCTGCTATGGCTCCTTGCCCCTGCTTTTCTGGCTACGATCTTCCTGGAGCGGAGCAGTGAGACCCCTTTGTTGGTACTCAAAAGCATCGGACTTACCGGGGCGCTATTGGGAACAGCTTATGCCTTCGGCAAAAAAGCGGAATCCAGCCTTTGGTTACCGCTCATCCTTTTCCTGCTGATTATTCGGATCGGGTTCAACTGGTTTGTATTACCGGATAGAAATACAAATGATTTTGGTGACCTTTGCCGGAAATCCTCCCTGGAAATTGGAGAGCGCTTCAAAGATGTTCCACTTTTTGTGTACAAGGAAACCGAAATGCAGCCTGCCAACTCCTACTACCTCACTCGCGGAAGAATGGCCATCATACCCAAAAAGTCAGAAGCATTTGCTCCGGGTGAATTGTATATCATAGACCCTCAGATGTATGGGGATGTAGCCTATGAAAAAGTAGCAGAAATGCAGGTAAGGCATGGCAAGCTTACCTATCACGTTGGATATCTAAAATAAAATCAATATACTTATAGCTATATGGCATACAAAATCTCCGTAGTAGTATCGGTTTACAACGAGGAGGATAATATCAGACCCCTTGTTGACAAAATCACTCAGGCCCTGGAGGGTTACGCATACGAGATCATCTATGTAGATGATGGCTCTACAGACCGAACCGTAGAGGTGCTCCGCTCCATTGAGCATCCTCATTTGAAAACCATTGTATTTCGAAAAAACTATGGTCAGAGTCTGGCTTTAATGGCAGGCATTGACCATGCCAGCGGAGAATACATTGCAACCATGGACGGAGATTTGCAAAATGATCCCGACGATATCCCAATGATGCTAAAAGTAGCGGAAGAAGGTAGCTACGATATGGTAGCAGGAAACAGGGCAAACCGAAAGGATGGATTCATCCTTCGGAAAATACCCAGTTACATAGCCAATTACATCATTCGAACCTCTTCGGGAGTTCACCTGAAGGATTATGGTTGCGCGCTAAAGCTGTTTAAAGCTGATCTGGCGAAAGATCTGGGTTTGTATGGAGAGTTACATCGCTTTATTCCTGTATTGGCTCACCTTGAAGGCGGCAGCATCACTCAGGTTGATGTAAAACACCATCCTCGTCAATTTGGAACTTCCAAATACGGCTTAGGGCGAACGTTCAAAGTAGTCAGTGATTTGTTGCTGATGCTTTTTTTCAAGAAATACCTTCAAAAGCCCATGCATTTGTTTGGAAATGCCGGGTTGCTGTTGCTGGCTGTAGGCATCGTCATCAATTTGTACCTGGGTTTTTTGAAAATATTGGGGCAGGATATCTGGGGGAAACCGCTGTTGATTCTAGGGCTCTTGCTTGTCATAGCGGGGATTCAATTTATCACCATTGGTATTGTGGTAGAAATTCAGATGAGGACCTACTTTGAATCGCAACAAAAGCGGCCGTATAAAATCAGGAACATCATCGAAAACAAAGAGAGTTAATAAAGGCATGGCAAAGGTTATCAATTTCAGGGCAGGACTAATGAGCGTATTGTTCTGGTCCATCATTTCTGCAGCATTTATAGGTCCCGGTACTGTCACTACTGCTGCCAGTGCGGGAGCCGGGTTTGGATTCAACCTTCTTTGGGCGCTGGTGTTTTCGACGCTTGCAACCATTGTACTACAGGAAGCTGCTGCTCGGGTAACCATAGCCTCCGGCAAAAATCTGGGAGCAATCATTGCGCTGAAATACAGCCAAAGCAGTGCCTCTACCCGCATCCAGATATTTCTTTTTTTGGCATTGGCTTTTGGCTGTACAGCTTACCAGGCGGGAAATATACTGGGAGCCATCTCCGGCTTATTGTTGTTTGTTAATCTTCCCCAATGGCTTCTTACCGGGATTGTTGCGCTGATTGCCGGATTGTTTTTGTGGATTGGAAACTTCAGAATCATTGCCAATCTTTTGGGAGCTGTCGTTGCCATTATGGGCATTTCATTTATCTATGTAGCCTGGCAGACGGATCTCAGCGGGCTTTCTGCGACGCACTTTTTCGTTCCACGTGCCCCGGAGGGAAGTCTCATTCTCGTATTGGGCTTAATTGGAACTACGATTGTGCCCTACAACCTTTTTCTGGCATCCGGGATCAGCCAGGGTCAAAGTATAACAGAGATGCGACTGGGGATAGGACTGGCTGTTTTAATTGGGGGAATCATTTCCATAGCTATTTTATTGGTTGGTACCAGTATCAGCGGTACATTCAGTTTTGGTGCGCTGGCTCAGGCCATGTCGGAAGGTAGTTCCGGCAAAGGAGCCGGCATCTTGTTTGGAGTGGGGTTGTTTGCGGCAGGGCTTAGTTCGTCCATTACCTCCCCTCTGGCTGCAGCTGTTACTGCAAGGAGTCTTTTTTCATCCGACAACGCACAAAACTGGGATCCACGATCCGTGAATTTCAGATTGGTTTGGGGTGTCATTCTGGGAATAGGTTTGTTGTTTGGCTTGTTGGAGTTTAAACCTATCCCTGTGATTATTCTTGCTCAGGCGCTTAATGGCTTGCTGCTTCCCGTCATTGCCATATTTCTCATTCTCACTGTCAATGACCCTGTCCTTTTGCCCAAAGCTTACCGCAACAAGCCCTTCACCAATCTGCTCATGTTTGCCATTGTAGGCATCACCTGTTATCTGGGATTCAACAATATCTGGAAAGCACTTGGGAATGTAATTGACCTTAGCGGAGTCAGTTTCAGGCAGTCTTCCCTGATCCTGTTGGTGCTAGATTTATTGGTGCTACTTTGGGTAGCTAAAAGTATTTTCCTACCAAAAAATAAGGCCTGAGCATTGTAAACCCAGGCCTTAAATTCTGCTTATTTATTTGAATATCAAGATATTGAAGCCAAAAGTTCCTTGGCTTGTTCTGCGTAAACACCGCCTGAAAGTTTGGATTCGACAGCAGCAAACGCCTGGATTGTTTCCTCGATATCTGCTTTGGTATGCACAGCTGTGGGGATCAGACGAAGCAAGATCATTCCTTTTGGAATAACCGGATACACCACAGCGGAGCAGAAGATATTGAAATGATCTCTCAGGTCTTGTACCATGGCTGCTGCTTCCAAGACAGAACCATTCAGGAATACGGGAGTAACACAGGTATTGGTATTACCAATGTTGAATCCGTGCTGCTTCAAACCACTTTGCAACATATTTACATTTTCCCAAAGTCTCTCCTTCAGTTCGGGATGAGAACGAAGCAACTCCAATCGTTTCAAGTTTCCGATAACCAGAGGCATTGGAAGAGACTTCGCGAAGATCTGCGAGCGCAGATTGTAACGCAGGAACTTGATGGCTTTGGCATCACCGGCAATGAAAGCGCCAATGCTGGCCATGGATTTGGCGAAGGTACTGAAGTAAAGATCTATATCGTCTTGTACTCCCTGTTCTTCACCAGCTCCTGCTCCTGTTTTACCCAAGGTACCGAATCCGTGTGCATCATCAACCAAAAGTCTGAAGTTGTATTTTTCTTTGTAAGCAACGATCTCTTTGAGGATTCCCTGCTCACCTCTCATGCCAAACACTCCTTCTGTAATTACCAGAATACCCCCTTTGGACTCTTTGGCCAGCACTTCTGCTTTTGCTATTTGTTTTGCAAAGCTATCCACATCGTTGTGCTCGAAAGGCAATCTCTTCCCGATGTGCATACGGATACCATCATAAATGCACGCGTGGCAATCTTTGTCATATACAACCACGTCGTGTCTTTCCAGTAGCGCATCTACGACAGACATGATGCCCTGGTATCCAAAATTCAGGAGCAATCCTGCTTCTTTATTGACGAAGGTCGCCAGTTCATTTTCCAGTTGTTCGTGGTATTTGGTTTCACCGGACATTAGCCGGGCTCCCATGGGGTAAGCTAATCCCCACTCTGCAGCAGCTTCGGCATCTGCCTTTCTCACTTCGGGGTGGTTTGCCAATCCCAGGTAATTGTTAACGCTCCATACAATACGCTCCTTGCCCATGAAATTCATTCTGCTTGAAATTTCACCTTCAAGCTTAGGAAACATGAAGTAGTTAGGCGTAAGTTCAGAGTATTTACCCAATGGTCCCAGGTCCCTTTCGAATTTGTCAAATAAGTCCATTTCCTGTCTTCGTTTAAATTGATAATGAATAAAGCAAGGGTTTAAACTATAATTTACTGCAAATGTATTACCATATTTTTACCAATGCATCATTGCGTACCCATTTGCTCCATTTTTTATTATAGGTATGGATACTTTTTGTGCTTTGGCCGTTTTTATCTTCCAGTTCATATCCGCGGTTAGCCCATTCGAAGATACTTCCATAGAGATTTTTCACTTTATCAAAGCCTTTGTCTCTGATTTTCTCTGCTACTTTTTCGCTTCGGTAGCCTATGGAACAATAAACGACGATATCGGCCTCTTTTGGCACATTTTCAAGGACTGACCAGTCAATACTGTTGTAGCCGATGTATTTTGCTCCGGGAATATGACTAAGTTGATATTCTTCTTTTTCTCTGGCATCAAAGATATAAACTTCGTCTTTAATTGGCAGCAATTCTTCTGCATCGATCACTGGTACACTCAGGCTGAGCATGCTGCGCACTTTTTCATGAAAGGCCGGATCCTTACAACTCACATCTGCCGGAAGTTGTACGGAGGATTGTCCCCAGGAGCTACAAGAAAAAGGGGAAAGAATAAGCCCTGCTAAAAAAGAAAGTTGTTTGAAGAAAGACATCATCATTGGTTTCTATTCATCCGATAATCAGGCAAACCTTTGGGGGCCTGTACCTATTTTGTCCCGGATAATCTGTATTGAACCGATGGCAGGTTGAAGCGTTTCTCTAAGCCAGGTATCTACTTCAGCTGCAATTTCATCCGGATACAACAAATGGATATTAGGTCCCGCATCCAGTGTGAAATAAAGAGGTAATCCGGATGATTCCCGATAAGATTGGATTTGCTGGATGATTGCCAGAGATTCCGGCTCCATCAAAATAAAGGGCGGACGGGAGGTCATCATCAGAGCGTGCAAAGTGAGTGCTTCGGATTCAGCAATTTCTCCAAATTCCCTTACATCTCCCTTTTGCAGACATTCCAGCAATTCGCTGAATCCTCTTCGGGCCTGTTCATATCGGTTTTCTGCATAGATGTTCCCATCCATCAAACCATGACCCACGGAACTTGATACTTTTTTGGCTCCTCTACTAACGATAAGGATATCATCGTGAAAACTTTGAAATACCGGATGGATTTGAGTTTCTTCAAGCGGTACTGCATAGAGGTCGGCTGCAGGTGGCAAATCCTGGTGCTTGCCCCAGGCTACCAAGCCGGGATAAACAGACCTGCAAGCGCTGCCTGAACCGAGTCTCGAAATATAGGAAGCTTTTTGGAGGAATTCCTCCGGGTCTGCGAGGGTACCAAAAATTTCCTGCTCCATACTACACAAACACATAGCCAATGCACTCATGCCGGAGGCAGAAGAAGCAATTCCTGATGAGTGGGGAAAGGTATTTTCGGTATGCACTTCCAAATCCAATTCTTCGATAAAAGGGAAAATATCCTTCAAGCGACTGAAAAACTTCTCTACCCTTTTACTGAAATCCGGATTCAATTTGTTTTCAAAATAAAACTTTAGGTTAAGTCCTGTCTTAGGCTCCCCTTTTATTCTAGGTGCATAACTTATGCTGGTCCGGGTAAGCGAATTGCTCAGGGTAAAACTAAGCGAAGGGTTCCGAGGCAACTGATCTCCATATTTGCCCCAATATTTGATAATGGCAATGTTAGACGGACTTTCCCAACCTATTTGGCCGCTTGTAGCGTTCTTAGCCTGATCCAGGCGCAAGCCCGGATTTCGATAATCCAGTTCCATTTGATTCTTTTATTTCCTTAACCGGAAAACAAGCAAATTGTTCCACGTGGAACAATTTGCTTTAATTAAAGCAATAATCTTTTTAAAGGCTCAAGATCAGGATCAATGGAAAAGTGTTTTTCTGCTACAATTTCCATTGCTGCTGCCTGAGCTGGTGGGGGCAATACTTCTCCAATCAAAGGCTCCAATACTTCTCTGAATTTGAAAGGATGTGCTGTGGCTAAAACTACCCCCTGTGCTGCTTCCAATTCAGGATGGTTCTTTTTCCAACTTTCAAAGGCATAAACCCCAACTGCCGTATGGGGATCTAGTAGATACTGCTCTTTTTGGTAATGCTCCCGAATACAAGCTCTGGTCTGATCATCAGAAACAGACATACTGGCCAACATGTCTTTAATATTGTTCCACGTGGAACCTTCACCTGATTTTGAGTGATACAAATTTTGTATGCGCTCAAAATTGGAGGGATTCCCTACGTCCATAGCATTGGAAATGGTTGCTATGGTTGTTTGTGCTTGAAATACCCCGCTTTTCAGATAATTCGGAAAAACAGCATTGGCATTGGTACCTGCTATAAAATAATCGATAGGCAACCCCATGCGTTGGGCATAAAGACCTGCCGTAAGATTGCCGAAATTGCCGGAAGGAACCGAAAAAACAGTCTTCTGATTCAAAGACAAGCCTTCCACCTGTAATTGCCTGTAGGCCTCGAAATAGTAAAAAATCTGGGCAAGTAAACGGGAAATATTGATCGAATTGGCAGATGTAAATCGAATCTGGCCCTTCAATTCCTCATCAGAAAAAGCAGCTTTGACCAGTCGCTGACAATCGTCAAAATCACCGGCAACCTTCACCGCATGAATATTATCCCCCCAACCTGCAATTTGTAACTCCTGGAAAGGGCTCACTTTTCCCGCAGGATAAAGCACGAAAACCCTGATACCGGGCAAACCATGAAAACCAGCTGCAACAGCCGCACCGGTATCTCCCGAAGTAGCTACCAAGATAGTTAGCTCCTGCTCCTTATCCTGATTAAAATAAGACATCAACTGCGCCATAAACCGGGCACCAAAATCCTTGAAAGCAAGTGATGGACCATGAAACAGTTCCAAAATAGAAGTGTCTTCATTCAATCTATGCAGGGGAGCAGGGAAATTAATGGCGGCAGTCACCATCCGATGCAAATCACCTTCAGGGATGGTGCCATCCAGCAATTTTGAAGCCACGGCAAAAGCAATATCGGGAAAAGACATCGAAGGAAGAACCTCCTGGAAAAATGCAGGTTCAAAAGCAGGAATTAGCTCAGGTACATACAGGCCACCATCTGTAGCCAATCCTTTTAAGACTGCCTGTTCAAAACTCACACCTTGTACCTGTTCCTGATCCCGGGTGCTATACAAAGTCATCATAGGTTAAAATTTTATCGCTCCCTCCTGGTTCACATTAGAAATGAAGATCTGACAATTAATTTTGTTCCGTTGGAATATTTTCTCTGCAGCCCTGCCTATTTCCTCAGCCACCAAAGTATTGTCGCTAAGAGCAAAAATAGAGGGGCCGGCTCCCGAGATACTACACCCCAATGCTCCCAATGACAGAGCTGTCTCCTGTACCTCATCAAAACAGGGAATCAATACAGAACGCTGAGGTTCTATGATCACATCCTTCAAAGAACGGCGAATCAATTCGAAGTCCGATTGAAACAACCCTACGATCAAGCCACCAAGGTTACCTGTTTGTTCAATGTGTTTGGACAAAGACACTTGATCGGACAAAATTTTCCGGGCATCCTTTGTCAGCACCTCAACTTCCGGATAAACCACCGTTGCAATCAATCCCTTCGGAGTAGGAAGGCGGTGTACATCAAGAGCTTCATTGTTTCTTATTAAAATGATCCCCCCCAACAAAGAAGGAGCGACATTATCAGCATGATAAGCACCATCTGCCATGGACTCCCCCTTCATTGCAAATGGCAAAAGATCCCTTTTTTCCAATGGTCGGTTTAGCAATTCATTTGCGGCAACCACACCTGCTACCGCACTGGCAGCACTGGAACCCAAGCCACTTCCAAAAGGCATTTTCTTGTGTATTTCCAACTCAATGCCCACACCCGATTCTCCCAGATGTTCCAGAAAAGCCATCACAGCTACTCCCGCCGTATTTTTTTCAGGTTCATAAGGCAAGCGCCCTGCTGCACCCGTAATTTTGGTAATCCTGACTCCCTTTTCAGGAGAAAGCCTGGCAACAATTTCATCTCCCGGTTTTTCCAGGGCAAAGCCCAAGATATCGAAACCACACCCCAGGTTGGATACGGTTGCCGGAGCAAATACTTTAATTCCTGGATTCATTCCAAACGATTTATGACAAATATCTTCCAATCTTGATTATCTCTGCAAACACACCGGCAGCTGTTACCTCGGCACCTGCACCTGGACCTCGAACAATCAAAGGCCGCTCCTGGTAGCGACTGGTGGTAATGATAACCATATTGTCGCTGCCATCAAGGTAATAAAAAGGACTCTCCTGCCCTATCTCTACCAGTTCAAGCCTCGCCTGTCCATTTTCTAGAGAACCGATCATACGCAAGCGCTTGCCTGCCTCATTGGCCCTGGTAACTGCAGCATGGAAATAAGCATGGTGATTGTCCAATTCTTCGAAGAAGTGATCTATTCCCTGGGCATCCAGGCAAGCCTGTGGAAGGAAAGCTCCCACCCCTACATCAGAGGTTTCCAGCTGCCATCCAATCTCTCTTCCCAGAATGACCAATTTGCGGCGTACATCAAAACCTCGCAAATCCTCCCGTGGATCCGGTTCTGTAAACCCTTTTTCGCGGGCTTCCCTGACCACTGCTGCAAAAGAACGCTCAGCGGAGAAGTTGTTGAAAATATAGGATAATGAACCGGAAAATACCCCTTCAATTTTAAGGATGCTATCTCCACTGTCGATCAAATCATTGATGGTATTGATCAAAGGCAAGCCGGCTCCCACATTTGTCTCGAAAAGGAACTGCACTCCTTTTCGCTTTGCAAGGCTCTTCAGGTGACTATAGGTCTCGTAGGCAGAAGAGGTAGCAATTTTATTGGGAGTAGAAATGGAAATACTAGCATTCAAGATCTCTTCATAGAGATCCGCAACTTCCTTACTGGCTGTATTATCCACAAAAATGGTATTGGATAGATTCAATTGATCCATCCGCTCCACCAAAGCCTTTAAATCAGTAGGTACTCCTTTTTCCTGCAACATTGATTCCCAGATATTTAGGTCTATACCTCCCTCATCAAAAAGCATTTTCCGTGAATTAGATATGCATATTATTTTGATATCCAGTCTATTATGTTCCAAGTGCCAGGCTGCCTGTTTTCGAATCTGCTCGATCAGGGTTTTTCCAATCAAGCCCAAACCTACGATGAACAAATGCAACTCGTTGTTTCGCGAAAGGAAAAAACTTTCATGCAGGGCATTTAAAGCCTTGGACTCATCTTCTGCACTTACAACCACCGAAATATTCAATTCTGAAGATCCCTGTGCAATAGCAACCACGTTGATCCCGTTTTTCCCGAGGCTTTGGAAAAGGCGACCGGAAATACCCGGCTGAAAGCGCATACGCTCTCCGATGATTGCGATAACTGACAAATTAGGCTCCACTTTCACCGGCTCGATCAAACCACTGCTCATTTCATATTCAAAAGCCTTTTCGATCGCCTTTCGAGCTACTTTTTCCTTATCAGGGTCTACTGCCAAACTGATAGAATATTCAGAAGAACCCTGCGTAATCAGTATGACATTAACTTTGGCTTCGGCCAGTGCCGAAAAAAGACGACCGGAAATCCCCCTTACTCCTACCATCCCGCTGCCTTCCAGTGTAAGCAAGCTGATCCTGCTGATAGAAGAAATTCCTTTTACCGGCCCCGCCTGTTCCACATTGGGATAGGCAGATACTTTCGTACCGGGATGATCGGGGTTGAAAGTATTTTTGATCAGAATAGGAATGTTTTTCCTGAGCACCGGCTGTATCGTAGGAGGATAAATCACCTTGGCTCCGAAATGAGACATCTCCATAGCCTCTTTGTAAGACATCTCATCAATACTCAGTGCACGCTTCACTTTTCGGGGATCCGCTGTAAGTACCCCATCAACATCTGTCCAGATTTCCAGCACCTCTGCATCGAGTGCTCCGGCCAACAAAGCCGCAGAATAATCAGAACCACCCCTACCCAAAGTAGTAGTCAAACCACCGAGGTCAGAACCGATAAAACCCGTAGCAATCTGAACTACCCCGTTGTGCTGATCGAAATAATCCACAATTTTTTGACTGGTCAACTCCATGTTTACTTTGGCGCTGCCAAAATGCTTGTCCGTCACAATGACCTTCCTGGCATCCAGGTAAGCTGCCGGGATACCAAGATGAAGCAATACCTGCGAAATGATATAAGCAGAATTTCGCTCTCCAAAGCTCAAAACATAATCTTTTGTCCTGGGTGAAACCTCACGTACCAGAAAGATACCAAACAACAAGTTGTACAATACCTCATGATTTTCCATCAAGAAAGCACGCACGCCGGCCCGGGCGTCGCCATCCAACAACTCGTCCGCTACTTGCAGGTGTCTGGAACTAAACTCCTCAAAATGGTCTTTATAAGCCAGATCCCCTTTTGCCGCCAGGCGGCTCATCTCAATCAGTTCATCTGTAATCCCTTTGAAGGCAGAAAAAACGACCGCAAAGGAGTGTCCTGCTTCATGCTCTTTGCGCAGAATACTAACTACCTTACTAATACATGCTGCATCGGCGACCGAAGAGCCTCCAAATTTCAAAACTTTCATGCCTAAAACCATTTGATTGCAGCTTCCCGGCAAAGGAAGAGCAAAGTTATCAATAGAATTATCTGGTATAAATTGGTTAGTCCAGGAAAATAAAACGATAGAGAATTGATCTTCAGGAGATCAATTCATACCGGACAAAAGCTGGAGTGACTCGTTTTCCTTTTCCCGCATGCGCTTTTCATCTTCAGGCGTTTTGTCGCCAAAGCCCAACAAATGCAGGACTCCGTGAATAATTACCCGATTCAATTCCTCTTCAAAAGTGACTTTGAAAGCATTTGCATTGTCTTTGATGCGATCAATACTAATGAATAAGTCTCCCTCAATCTCTTCTTCCCTGGGATCAGCATAGGGAAAAGTAATAATGTCTGTGAAATTATCATGATTCAGATAATCCACATTAATTTGGTAAAGGTAATCATCACTGCAGAAAATGACGTTAAGCAGGCGTACAGATTTTTGGTGATTTTCTACAATCGTAGAAATCCATTCGGTGAGCTTATCTTCTGTGGTGGGTGACAGGGCAAAATCGGTAGATTCGCTGTGGAAAATGATTCCTTCCTCCAGGCCCTCTTCCTGGTCGAAATCATCCAATTCGACTTCTCTCATAATTTGAAAAACATTTCGACTGTGCTTCCATTATTGTAAAAACGAACCGTATCTGATAACTGTTGGATCAGGAAAACCCCACGTCCGCCCAACTTCAACAGGTTTTCAACGCAAGTTGGATCAGGGAGATTTTCGTGATCGAAACCATGTCCTTCATCAGAGACCCTGATAACAAAGTTTCCACCTGATTTGCGCAGTTGAATTTGTACAGATTTGGAAATATCTCTTTTATTTCCGTGTACAATGGCATTGGTAACGGCCTCTGTAAGAGAAACCAGCATGTTTCCGAAAGTATCTTCACTTACGTGGTAATCCCTTGCTGCTTCCGACAAAATAGATTCAAGGTTGGCAATGCTACAAGGTCGGGAGGCAAGTGTAAGCATAATAGGTAGTTGCGTATCCATGATTTCAAGCATCCTGTTACTAAAAAATCAATATGTTCAGGGATGAAAATCCGGAATCAATCCGGAAAAATGTCATGGAAAATAATTGTTTTGGCAATTTTAAGTATAAAAAAGCAATAAGTCCATACCCCGTATGGATTTATCCACAAATTTATTGCGATGATTTGTCTTTCAGGTTTTGGAAATAGGACTCTACCAGAAACTTATAATAAGGTTTCAGGGAAGGTGACACGGTTTTGTACAAATCAATTTCCGATGCACGCTTTTTCAAGTATTCTTCCATTGATGGAGGTCTTTTTCGGTCCACGTTTTTAGCGACCTCTGATTTTCGTTTTTCTTCGTATTCTCTTTCTCTTTCCGCCTTTTCATACTCGAGAAGTCGGGTTTGAATATCCTGTTGGCGTTCAAGGGTGCGGTTGTTCAACCTTTTATTGACCAGGTCTGTCTCTGTTTCATCCATCATATCAATCATCTGTTGCAGCTCCTTGTCGCCCTTACCCTGTTCGCGAAGTTTTTGCTGTTTTTCCCGTAGGGCCTTGCGAAGGGCAGCCTGTCTGGCAGCCATTTTAGCGAATTGTTCACTTTTTGCCTGGTCACCATTTTCAAGTGCTTCTTTCATCCGTTTGAGCTGATCGTTGATTTGTTCTTGTCCCTTTGACATCTGATCACTAGGGGTATTTTGATCCTGGGGTTTGTTGCCATCCTGGGGTTGCTCCTCGGACTGATTGCCCGAAGACATCATAGAGGACATTTGCTGTTGCATCTGATTCAGAACTTCACTAAGCATGAGTGCCAGGTCGTTGATGTTTGTCATAGTCAACTGTTGCAATCTGCCGGCCTGTACTTTTTTTCGATCTTCCAACTCATCAATACTTTGCTGCAAGCCTCGATTGATGTCTGTAACCTTTCCTGTAACGAAAGATTCAATCTGGAACACCCTTTTGCTGAGTGCCTGTAAGCTATCCTCTACCAAGCGGAAATCATCCTTCAATTTGAACTGATCCTGCACAAGGTTCGTATAGGCAGGAGTATTTATATTGGTTTCATCCAACCCGGTAATCAGGTCTTCCTGATCGAAAGAAAGACCTACAAGGTTTTCCAGTAGCTGGCGAAGAGATGACATATCCTCTTGCATTTGCTGCATTTGCCCTGCCTTCATGTCGGATTGCATGGATTCGGCCATTTTCTTCATTTCCTTAGCGGCACTCTTTTGGGATTTTGCAGCCTTGTCGTTTTGGTTTTTCTGCAGCTCTTGTTTGCTCAGATCAAGA
>JALQTV010000120.1 GCA_023268675.1 Saprospiraceae bacterium
ACAGTTGGAGTTGGAACGGTTGCTCCACTTTTGGATTCTACAAAACACAATTTTACGGATCCTCCATTGACAAGTTCTTCCTTTTCATTGAAAATCTCCACATGGAAGGTAATGAACATATCTGGTAATTGCCTTAAACTCGTTTCTATGCGCAGAAGTTCGTCATATAAAGCGGGTCGCACAAAACGCATGTTGAGGTTCATTACAGGCATCAGAATACCCATTTCCATTTCCAGTTGGCGATAAGTCAATCCGAGTGATCGGATCATTTCAACCCTGCCAATTTCGTAGTATTGGGCATAGTTTCCGTAATATAGATAGCCCATTTGATCGGTTTCTCCGTAGCGTACTCTTTTTTGAAAGGTAGTTGTAATCATAAGGTTGTGGTGCTAATCAGCGAGTCGTTCTATCGGGCAAGTCATGCAATGGGAGCCACCTCTGGCTCTAGACAGTTCGCTCGAAGGTATGGTAATAATGGTATTTTCCAGCTCTGAGGGATTGAGGTTTCCTTTTTTGTATTCCTTTAGCATCTCTTCTGCTGTGATGATCTGATATCCGGCTAGGCGGAAGGCTTCTTCTGTTTTTGGATTTCTGTCATAGGTAATTGCAACTCCGGGTTTGACAGTGACCAGGTTGCATCCATCGGTCCACTGTTCACGTTCCTGGTAGGGCGTTTCGCCATTCCCACTTAGGATAAATTCCATTTTGGAGGTGATTTCTGCACGCAAAAACTCTTCCAGCGAGTGGTAGTGTGCATAGGCGCCATTTTTGCGAAAAACTTCCACGTAGGAGCTAAGGCCGTCAAGTACAATGGGTTTATAACCAACCATGTGGTTGTAATTGATTTGAGTGAAAACCGTATCAATGTGCATATAAGAGCGGTCTTTGGGAATGTTTACCTGCACCACGTTTTCAATGACATCTTTCTCAAAAAGTACGTTTTTCAGGGATTGAATAGCATGAGAAGTAGTGCGCTCGCTACAGCCAATCAAAACGTAATTTTCGTTTAGGATCATCACATCCCCTCCTTCAATGGACACCACTTCTCCTTTTTTCGAAGGAGGAAACTGATCTACGAGGTTCATATTGATGATGCGCCCCTGGTTGATCAGATCATCGAAAATCGGGTGTGTCTGAAAAACGAATCGGGTGAGTATGTTTTCGCGAAAGCGAGCTTCCTTAGCAGCTTTGGTAATGATTACATGATCATTGATTACTACTGCCAAATCGCGGGTAAAAATGAAATTGGGAATGGGATCGAATAGGATATGATCTTCTTTGGGGTTGTAACCGGTGATCAGTACTTCGGCCAGTTCTTTGTTGCTGAGTTGGTCGAATTGTTCGAGAATGCTTTTGGGCAGTTCTTCGAAATCTATGATCAGGTCCAGCATTTCTTTGCGGTTGGCATGGTTGATTGCCAATGCTTCTTCCAGCAGCACCTGCGTTTCCAGAACATTTTCATCCCCCAAAAAAGCCTTCAGGACATCGCAGAAAATGATGTGTTCTTCCTGCATGCGAGGGAGGTGTACGATGTCATCAAACAGAAGATCACCGGCTTCACGTGGAGTGACCCGGGAAATGCCGGGGTCGGGTTGGTGGACAATGACACGCTTCAGAGGGGCAATTTCTGAACTTACTAAAATCTGGTCGTTTTCCATAAATTTGGTTTTGTACAAAGATAAGGTACCCGGTAGGATACCTAAGCCGATTGTCGCAAAATAATCGTCAGGGATTTTGTTTTTACTGGTATAAATAAAGCGTGTTTTTATCTAATTATCAGGTAAATCAATGAAAAAACCTTTAAATAGAGCATATTATTTACCGGAAGCTTTCTTATACAAGAGTGTTTAGGATTGCTTCAAAAAATCAACAATTATGTCTAAAACAATCAGTAACCGGGACAAGCGTTTGGTAGGAGCTGCTGCCATTATTATCTTTGCTTTAGGAATGGTATATTTTGTTTCCAGGATCTTGCCCTTCCTGATTATTGCAGGTTTAGTAGTGGCAGGAATTTATTTCGGAAGAAAATTTTTAAGCAAAAAGGCATAAAAAGAATGCTGCCTTTCTAAAAGTTATGGATAAAGAACAGTTCAAACCAAAGTCTTTCTGGGAAAGACCCGAAGGAGTCACAGGTATTGTGTTTTTAGTGCTATTGGTCTTGGGTGGGGGCTATCTGGCTTACCTGGCTATTCCTTTCATCAATGTCATTTTGGAAAACACTTTGTACTTGACCGGGTTGTTGTTGGCAATAGGTACTTTGGGATTCATGGCATTGGATCCCCGAATGCGCAATCTGATAGGATATCTGTATAAGAGCGCTATGAGAAAAATTACCGGTTTTTTTGTACAACTTGATCCTATTGGCATCCTTAAGTCTTATGTAGACGAACTGAATAAGAATCTGCGCAATATGAAGCGGCAGATCAGCCAATTGAGAGGACAGATGCACAAACTGAACGAGATTATCCATAACAACAAAAAATCCATTCAGGACAACCTGCAACTGGCGCACGAAGCCAAAGAGAACAACAAGCAGGCGGTGATGATCCTGAAATCCAGGCAGGCAGGGCGTTTGAAGGAATCCAATTTGCGTTTGGAAGATCTCTATCGGAAAATGGAGGTGCTTTACCGGGTACTGAATAAGATGCATGAAAATTCCTATATCCTGATGGAGGACATCAAGGATCAGGTGTCTGTAAAGGAACAAGAAAGAAAGGCTATTCATGCCAGCCATAACGCCATGCGTTCGGCCATGAGTTTACTCTCCGGTGATCCCGATAAGCGAGCTACTTTCGACATGGCGATGGAAGCCATCACGGAGGATGTCAGCAAAAAAGTAGGAGAGATGGAGCGCTTTATGAAGCTTTCTTCCAATTTCATGGATTCTGTGGATTTACAACAAGGCATTTTTGAAGAAGAAGGATTGAAAATGCTCGAACAATGGGAGAAAGAAGGAGTATCTTTGATCCTGGGTGAAGAAAAAGCTGCTATATTAACCGAAGCCAATGACGAAAATCGGGTATTGGATTTGAACAAGCCAGTAAAAGAAACGATAAGAAAATCAACACATAAGAACCAGTATGATAGTTTTTTTGAGTAGGATTGCTCTGATATTTTGAAAAAAAATTGTCTTTTTTCACAAACTATCTTATTTTTGCCTCGCTTTCGAAAGAAGCATTTAAAATGGTGATTGTAGCTCAGTCGGTTAGAGCGCAGGATTGTGGTTCCTGAGGTCGCCGGTTCGATTCCGGTCAGTCACCCAAAGCCCATCTCCCTCAAGGAGATGGGCTTTTAAATTTCTGCCCATGCGACTGTCTTTTCTTTACCTGGTTTTTTTGCTCTTTTGCGTCCTTCCCTCTGTCCTTTTTTCTCAACAGTATGAAGCTGATTATGCGGAGCTCATTCAATGTGAATTGGGTGGCGAGCGAGAGGTGCATGTCACCAGTGGTTATGTTGATTTATTGACTGAAACGCTGGCAATAGAAGTAGAATTCGCAAACAAATGGAAGCAAGCTATCGGTCAGGCATTGTGGTATGGATTGCAGACAAATAAGAAACCTGCAATTGTCTTGATCAAACGAAGCAAGTCAGATCAAAAATACGTGGTACAACTAGGCAGTGCATTGAATTATGCAGGACTGGATGGGCGTATACAAGTGATGATCTGGCCCGAAGATTTCAAATAGGGTGGTAGATAAAGTCTATTTGTTTCGCTCATAAAGGGCAATTCGGCCATCCCTGAAAGTAGTATCCAAATGATAGGCATTTTCGATCCAGGTATCAAATCGATCATCCGGATACCCATCTTTGAATAGAACATATTTGGGTTTAGCAGATTTTATTTTGTTCACTTCACCAATAACGTCAATCTCCATGGCATCCAGATGTTTTTGTTCCCAAAACAAAGAAGGGTGTACGTAGGTATTGGGTACTTCCTTTCTCAATAAAAAATAAAGAATTTGATCTGCATTGCCGGTATAGATCCTGTCTTCCGCATTCAAACGGGGCTTCAGGTATTTTGAGATAATTCGGGGGTAGTCTGGTTTTCTTAAATAATCGCTGTATTGGAAAACAAAATTTAGGGCAACCAGTACAATTAATACTTTGTTCATAATGCGGCGATGTCTTATCCAACGGAGCCACTTTGGAAGTTCTTCAGCACTAGTTCCCCAAGCTATTCCGGCTACAAGCGAAAAAGGCAACATGAATTGAATGAAGTAATGTCCATAAGCATTGCCGGGCAACATGATCGAAAGCAGGGTAAGCCCCGACCAGAGAAAAGCCAGGACACGAAAGTCCGATGATAATTTGCCTCTCCATAAGACCCAGAAAAAGCAGGCACTGACAGGTAAAAACCGCAGAAAAAAATCAAGCGGAAAGATCAGGAAATCTTGCCAGTCGTGCAATTTGGGATACCTTCCCGGTACGACAAAGGAATGAAACCACCAGGTATCCAGATTGGCAATAGATTTATAATACCAAAGGATCATCAAGGGGATAAGTACAAAGCCGGTAATTAGCAAAAACGTGTTACCTAAAAAACGGGAAACCGTTTCTCGTCTCAGAAAAGGCTCACGCAAAAGAAAAATGCCAAATGCCAGGATGTCAAAAGCTACTACATATTTTATCATGAAAGCGATGCCCAGCAAGATTCCTGCAAGCAGGTATTCTCCCTTGCCTTTTTTTCTGAGAATCAGAAATAACCCAAAGATTGTAAACAGATTGAAAAAGGTTTCCGTATTGGGAGATACTCCGTAAAAAGTAAAAAGAGAGTTCAATATGAGATAGATCGCAGCACTGGCAAGGGCAACTCTTTCTGGCTGCAAAAGTGTTTTCTGTATGAGGTAGAGTCCGAATGCAGTCAGAGACAAAACAATTGCGACAAAAAACCTGAACAGAAAAATAGATTTGCCAACAATTTTCAGGAAGCCCGCAATGATGAGGAAGATTCCGATGGGTTTTGTATCGACGTAATCGACGAAATAGGTGTACCCATTAAGTAAGGTTTCTGCGATGACCAGATAGGTAGATTCGTCGTGATTGATTACACTGGGAAAAAAAGACAAAATCCTTAGGAGGATAGCAAAGCCCGTCAGCCCGGCTAGTATTTGCAGGTGATTTTTCAAGGGAATAGCTTTTAATTTCGGGGTTTGTTATAACAATGTAAAACTTTACCCTTTATGTGCAAAGGATAATCGGCAAATATTGACGGTTAATTTTTATGCCTATCTTCGTGCATGGGAATTTAATCACGACCCTCATTCATTTTTTGCCGATAGGCTACAACCATAATTCCTATTGAGAGTGTTCTTTTCTGAAAAAGTACCCCCGGATCTATGAATAAAGTTTTGCTGATATTTATTTTTCTTTTGGGCTTTTTGCCCTCATTTGCTCAGGCCTCACTGGAAATAATTCTCCTTGACGAGAAGGAACAACCGGTACCTGACCAGCTCGTCCTGGTTAGCAATGTATCGATAGGTTTTATGGAGCAGGCTATTTCCGACAAACAGGGGCTGGTGCAGTTGACCGGTCTTTCTACCTCTGGCATGTACAAGGTAGAATTGGCTGACAATTTGTTTTACCAGGCTTCACCGGCCACGCGGGTGGTATTGATTTCCTCCAGGACTACTACTGTTGTACTCAGATTGCTAGACAAAACACTTTCTTTGGATGCAATCAGCGTTGTTGCAAATCAATATCTGACAATTAACACAGTAGATGCCGAAGTGGCATCCGAGCTTACAGATAAAGAAATGGAAGCCCTGCCTGTAGAAGGGAGAGACATTACCAGGGTACTTTACCGGTTGCCCAATGTTTCGCTGGCAACCGGTTTTTTCCCGGAAGCGCCCACAGTTTCCATCAATGGAGCCAACAGTCTTTATACCTCTTATCAGATAGATGGTATGGACAACAATGAGAATTTTCTTGGAGGACAGCGATTTGCTATGCCTTTGGGCTTCGCTAAAAACGTAACTGCACTTACCAATAATTTCAGTGCCGAACATGGTTTGAGTGCCAATGGAATTATAAATGTGACCTCACGTTCAGGGACCAATGAAATCTCGAGGGAAATTTTTTATGTTACCCGACCCGGGCCTGCATTGGATGGCACTCCTGATTTTGCCCAGCGCGATCTTTCCGGTAATCCGGTCAAAAACGGATTTCAAAGACATCAGGCGGGTTTTAGTCAGGGAGGAGCTATCCGGAAAGACAAAGCATTTTATTTTGTCAATTTCGAGCATACTACAGACTTGAAGGAAAATGCACTTACAGCGGATGTTTTAGGGGTCAATGAGACCATTAAAGGAACGAATAACTTTACTTATTTCTCAGGAAGATTGGACCAGCAATGGAACAATAGATGGCACAGTTCCTTGCGTTGGAACGCAGGAATTGTAAACATAGAGCGGCAGGGAGGAGGACTGGAAGGGGGATTGATTTTCCCTTCAGCGGGCAACAGGCAGGACAGGAATGCTTTTAATCTGGCTTTGAAAAATACCCGCCGCGGTGACAACCTGGTTTACGAAAGTAATTTTCAATACGGTAGTTTTCGATGGAATTATGCCAACCCGGAAAATCCCCAAAGCCCCAATGTAACAATTGAGACTCCCGATGGACAAGTAGCGGCGATCTTAGGCCATCCAGGTTATGTTTTTGACGAAAAAGAACAGAATGTTCAGGTGCAACAAAAGCTCACTTATTATCGCCGTAGGCATACCCTGAAGGGAGGTTTACAGTACAAGTATGCTGATTTTTCTTTGTTTGGTGGAGGAAACCCCAATGGCTCTTATGTAGTCAGACTTTCCGATACACAATTGAGTGAGCTGCGTTCTCTGAGAAGAGGAGCAGCATTGCTGCCACAGGATCTTCCGGCTGATGTCCAGGTATTGTTTTATGGAATAGAACTAAGACCTTCCGCATTCCAAAAAGATCAGCAGATTTTTAGCATATATATTGAAGATCAGTGGGCACTACATCCTCGATGGAATCTAAATATGGGATTGAGATACGATTATGACAATCTATCCAGGGGGGGAGGTTCAAAGGGTGATTTTAACAACCTGGCTCCGAGGCTGGGGCTGAATTATCAGTTGGATGCCAATACTACCTTGCGCGCCGGTTATGGGGTTTACTATGACAAGATACTCTATGCAGTGTACAGTGATGCTTTACAATTCAACTCTACCAGCCCCGACTACAAGAAACAGTTACAGCACTTGATTGATCAGGGATTGCTTCCCCAAAGTGCGGATATTGATGCACTTACGAACGAAGGCAACTTAGTCGGAACGCTTCCCTCAGTTGCTTACCTCAGTGGACCTTCCTCCGATGCCTTGAATTATCAGCGATCTGATGTTTTTCAAAATGAATTGCGAATATTAAACCCTTCAGGGTATCAAAATCCATACAGCCATCAATGGATGATTGGATTGCAAAAAAAGATCAGTGAAAAAAGTCTGGTGTATATAGATCTTATGCACAATCGCTCTCACAACTTGTTTCGCCTTAGAAACATCAACGCGCCTGCACCGTACCCATTGGATCCTGAAAACATTGTAGTCCGTAGCCAGATACAGGCGGATGCTTCCAGGCCGGTGCCTATTTATGCTGATTCAGAGGGATACTATGCGCTTGCCGGTGGTGAAAAACTCCGGGGGGCAGCCAGAAATGTAATGGTGACAGAAACTGCGGGGGAGTCAAAATACTATGCACTCAATGTGAGTTGGCAAAAGGACAGGGGCGAAGATTCCTATGCCTGGCGCTTGATATACACCTTGTCCAGTCTTGAAAACAATACAGAAGATATTAATTTCAGAGCCATGGACAGTAATAATTTCGATGCGGAGTGGGGCCCCTCTATTAATGACAGGAGGCATTTGATCAATGGATTGCTTTATTGGTATCCAACAAAAAAATTGCGTTTGAACCTTGCAACCTTGATTCAAAGCGGGCAACCTGTCAATCGCATTCCGGATGCCCGATTGTATGGAACAGCAGATCTAAATGGTGATGGGCGCTCTTTTGGCGACGCTTATGTAGGTAACAGTGATCGCCAACCTGGTGAAAGTCGCAATAGTGATCGCCTTCCCTGGGCAGTTACTATCGATTGGAGCCTTTATTGGACGCTTTCTGCCGGTTCGTCAGGAAGTGTCGAATTAGGTGCTCAGGTGTTCAA
>JALQTV010000121.1 GCA_023268675.1 Saprospiraceae bacterium
GGAATGGCAAGACCTCGCTTTTCTGCGGGAACTTACCAAACTTCCCATTCTGTTAAAGGGAATACTCGATCCTGCCGATGCCCAAAAGGCAATGGATCACGGCATGGACGGCATCATCGTTTCCAACCATGGTGGAAGGCAGGTTGATGGGGCTGTCTCTGCGATCGAAGCCCTGCCCGGCATCGTCGACGCGGTGGATGGCAAAATACCGGTATTGATGGACAGCGGCATTCGCAGTGGCAGCGATATCTTTAAGGCATTGTCATTGGGAGCCAAAGCGGTCTGTGTAGGAAGGCCCTATGTGTATGGATTGGCAGTGGGCGGGAGCCATGGTGTCGGGGAAGTGATGGATCAGCTCCTGGCAGATTTCGAACTCAATATGCGCATCTCCGGCTGTCAAAGTGCAGGAAAATTGGATCGCAGCTATCTAAAAAACGCCAAATGAATAAAGAAGAATTGTCAAATACCCGCGATCTGATTGCCCGGGATTTTGAATTGGAAACACAGGAAGAGATCCTCACGGAGGAAGATTTGCTCTATATGTTGGCTAATCAGATTTCGTACATGATAGAACATCGGATGGAACATTTATTGAGCCTGATGTATCGGTTGGATGTAGCCGAACAAAAAGTCAACTTTGCACTTTCTCCCCTGTCTCCCGAAGCTCCTGCACTGGCATTGGCCAGACTCGTACTGGAAAGGCAGAAAAAGAGGTTGCAAACGAAGCAACATTACCAGACACCACCTTTGGATGATGATGCCTGGTAAATGGGTTATATTTTGTTGAAAAAAACGCTGCGGATTCCTTCAGAAGATCCTTCAACAGGAATGTCAAGTACCAACTCGTCGAGGTTCAGGTGTCGGATGCGGGCATAGTCTATCTGTTGTTTTGCCGTATTTTGGAAAAACAGCTGGGTTCCGTCCTCTGACAGGTACCACAATCCTTGATCCACGAAGCTTGCTTCACCTGACTTTTGAATTCTGATATAAGAGCCGTCTGAATTGAGTTGTAATTGCAGTTGTCCGAATTCCTGTACATCGGTAGTGTGTCCTGTGTTTGCTGTAAGTAGTGGGGTATTGAAACCAACATTTTCCCAGGAACCACCTAGTTCTTTTCGTATGTGCTTACAGCGATCTTCGTTTTTGAAGGTTGCCCAGATGGTATCTGAAGCTTGTAGTTCAAAAATAGCCGGAAAGAAGAAGAGGATGACAAAAAAGATTCTGATTGTTTTCATAGGGATTTGATTTTAGTTGGGATTCAATAATTAAATTGAAATATTGTTTTATTTTCAGAATATTGTTCTTTTATCTCTGTCATTTGATGTCTAAAACAAAACAATCATTTGAATTATTGGTTCCCTTGAAAAACCGTATTATCACTTTTATATTGTAGACGTCAGAACATTTAACCTTGTTACTTCTTTCGTCTGTTTATAGTGGTAATTGGTCTAAACCAAAGCACGCGGCCATGATTTTGAAAACCCGGGGAGTAGTTTTGAAATCGTTTAAATACGGTGAATCGAGTCAGATTGTAACGATCTACACGGAAGAAGCGGGCTTGCAAAAATACATTGTAAGTGGCCTGCGTCAAAAAAAGCCGAAGATTTCACCTGCCTTGCTGCAGTCACTTTCGGTAGTGGAGTTGGTTGCCTACCATAAGGAAGGCAGGGATTTGCACCGCATCCAGGAGATGCGTCCTCTGTTGCTTTACCAACAGCTGCCCTTTGATCTGGTTAAGCGTAGCATAGGACTTTTTTTAACGGAGTTGATTCAAAAGACCATCCGGCTTTCGGAACCTCAATCCAATCTTTTTGCTTTTTTCCTGGAAGCTTTGAGCATCCTTGACAGCAGCGAAAAGCCTGTCAATAATTTTCATCTTTGTTTCATGTTGCAGTTCAGTGCTTACCTCGGCATCCAGCCCGGTGATAATTACACTGCCGAAGAACCTTTGTTTGACTTGCAAGAAGGGGTTTTTATTTCACCTGCAGCGGAGCGAACCCAGACCCTGAATGCCGAAGAAAGTCTTTTGTGGTGGGCTTTGTCGCAAAAAAACCTGGAGGACAGCGATGAAGTGTTGCTCAATGGCAAGACCAGGGCTATCTTGCTGCAGCGTTTGTTACGCTACTTCAAGATACACCTGGATGCCATGCCTGAGCTTCATTCACATGAAATATTGGAACAGGTATTGAGAGGGTAGATCAATATTTGCGGATGGTTCCGGAAATTAATGTCTGTGTCTGCAGCTTTTCGGGGTTGCCCTTATAAATAATTTCTCCACCGGTATTTGCTGAAGCATCCAGTTCTTCTTCGGCCATTACTTCGACTACGCCGCCGGTACCGGCTCTCGCATAGGTAGTCTTGCAATCCAATCCGAAACCTTCATACGATCCGCCGGTGTTGGCTGTAACATCCTGGGTTTTGGTACTGCCTTCCAGGGTAAGCACCCCTCCTTCGGTCGCATTGGCATCGAGGCTGCTCACTTTGATATCCAGAGATACATTGGCGCCGCTTCCTGCTTTGATATACAGGCGATCTCCCTTGACCACATCCTCGGAGCGCACACTGGCTCCTGCCAGTGCCCTGATCTCGCGGAGTTCGTTGTAAGTGACGGTAACTTTTACGTGCTCATCTTTGTAGAAGACAGCATTCAACAGCTTCAATACCAGTTCACCGCGAACTACTTTCACGGTTAGTTTGTCAGCGGGTATGCCTTCGGCAAAAATTTCTATGTGTTCCTGACTGCCTTTTTTTAATACGAGTTCCAGATCGCCCGTAACAGATACGGCGTCAAAATTTTTAAGGTCCCGGGATTCTTTATCCTGGCTGTAAGCAGGTAGAGACAAGAAAAATACGGCTCTCAGCAGGAGCATGTTAGCATGGATCCTCATAGTTTATTTGTTTTGTGGTGAACAATCGCTTTATAGATACAAAAATACCCTCTTACCCCTATCCTCAGCGCCGGAATTATTGAAAATAAATAAAGAGCGCAAAACAATCGTTACGGACTTTTTCAGCGCAGCTGTATGTTTCTTACCATGGCTATTAGCGACCCAGCAATTCGCGGAATAGTTTCCGCTCCAGTTTAAATACAACGATAAGATAAGCCAACAACAACGTCGTATTGAGGGCAAGTACCGGAATCAGGCGCTCTTGAAGGATTTCGCGGAACCATAGGCTGAGCAGATAGAGGCCTAGGGCAAGCACAATGTAGCCAAGCATTCGGGGGATGGGGTATGGAATGGGATAAAACCATTGTCCACTCAGGTAGCCTGCCAGCGCCATGAAGCCAAAACAGGCGAGCGCCGCCCAGGCTGCTCCCGCATAGCCCATGATAGGGATAAGGTACCAGTTCATACCCAGGGTAATGACTACACCTGCCCCGGCAATAATGGCTCCTGCCATGGTAAAGTCTGCCAGTTTGTACCAGATAGAAAAATTAAAATACAGCCCTAAAAAAAGGTAAGCCATCAACAAGATGGGAACAATTCGCAGTCCTTCCCTGAAGTTACTTCCGATAAGGTATTGGATCAAATCCATGTAAAATAAGATCCCCAGAAAGGTCAGACTGCCCACAATAGTAAATACATTGCCTACCTGTCCGTAAATTTCCCGGGAGTGATCCTCTGCCGCATGCCTGAAAAAGAAAGGTTCTGCCGCATAGCGGAAAGCCTGGGTAAACAGGTTGAGCAATACCGCTATCCGGGCTGCTGCACTGTAAATGCCCGAACTGACAAAGTTTTCTTCAGGAGTTCCGGGCATCCAGCGTGAGATGAGGTAGCGGTCTGCCAGTTGGTTGATCATACCGGCAATGCCAACAACAACCAGTGGAAGGGCATATCGGATCATTTTTTTCCAAAGTACCCGGTCAAAAACGGGTTTTATCTGCAAGAGCGAGGGAGAAAGCATCCCGAAAGTGAGTAAACTGGCTCCCAGGTTGGCAATAAAGACAAACAGCAGGCGCTTTTCTTTGTCCAAAAATACGGGTGCATCGATCCAGCCTTTTTGCGCCAGTAAGGGAAATACTTCCAATAACAAGACAATGAATATACCATTGGCTACGACATTGACAGCCTTGATCGCCGCAAATCGAATGGGACGGTTCTGTTGGCGCAAATGTGCAAATGGAAGAGCAGCCAAAACATCCAGCCCCACGATGCAGGCAAACAAGATGACGTAGAGGTCATCTTCAGGACGTGTGAGAAAGCCGGCTACCGGTTCTGCAAAGGCAATGATGGCAAGGACAAACATAAAGGTAGTAACAGCCAGGGAGATCGTTGCGGTAGAGAGTACCCCCGAAACGCTGTGTTCGCGATTGCTGGCAAACCTGAAAAAAGCAGTTTCCATGCCATAGGTAAGGATCACCATCAGCAGGGCAGCGAAAGCATACATGATGCCGTGAATGCCGTATTCGCCCTGATCGTCATTGAATACATAAGTCAGATAGGGCGTTACAATCAGGTAGTTGAGTACCCGGTTGAGGATATTGCTAAGCCCGTACAATGCGGTTTCACCGGCCAGTTTTTTGATCAGGGACATGAAAGGAATTTGATGTTATTTTTAAATCCATTGGCAAAATAGTGCTATTTTAGCTCACTTACTCACGAAAACTCAAGTATGATTAATATCGATTTACTAAAAAATATTTGCGAGGTGCCTGGCGCTCCGGGTTACGAACAGCGGGTCAGGGCCCTGGTGGTAGAAGCAGTCAGACCGCTGGTAGATTCACTAAAAATCGACAACATGGGCAATGTCTATGCTGTCAAAAAAGGCCGTGAAGAAAAGCGGGTCATGGTAGCTGCTCACATGGACGAAATTTCTTTTATCGTCACCCATATCGATGACGAGGGTTTTCTTCGCTTCATCCCGCTGGGAGGTTTTGATCCCAAGACGCTGACTTCTCAGCGCGTGATCGTACACGGAAAAAAAGATTTGCCGGGAGTAATGGGCTCCAAGCCTATCCACATCATGTCTCCGGAGGAGCGCAATAAGCAGGTTCCAATCCATGATTACTTCATCGACCTGGGCATGAAAAAAGCAGAGGTCGAAAAGTATGTTGCTGTAGGCAATCCTGTGACGCGTGATCGCCAACTGATTGAAATGGGCGATTGCGTCAACAGCAAATCCCTTGACAACCGCGTGTCGGTTTTTATCCTGATTGAAGTGCTTCGGGCACTTAAGGGCAGAGAAATTCCCTATGATCTGTATGCTGTTTTTACCGTTCAGGAAGAAGTGGGGCTGCGGGGAGCGATGGCTGCTGCTCAGGCAATCAATCCCGATTTTGGCTTCGGGTTGGATGTGACCATCGCCTTTGATGTTCCTTCCGCTTCTCCTCACGAAATGGTAACCCGCCTGGGCCAGGGGACTGCCATCAAAATTCTGGATGGTTCGACCATTTCGGATTATCGCATGGTAGATTATATGAAGGAGGTGGCTACCCGCCACAACATCAAGTACCAGATGGAAATCCTTCCCAGTGGGGGCACAGATACAGCCGGTATTCAACGTTACAATCAAAAAGGCGGCTCTATCGCAGGTGCGGTTTCCATACCCCTGCGCCACATTCACCAGACCATTGAAATGGCACACAAAGAAGATATTAGGCACAGCATAGACCTTTTGACAGAGAGCATTGCAGGCCTGGATCAGTTTGATTGGAGCTTTGCAGGCATAGATATGAAAACGCTGGACTAAATAAGTGACCCATGTGGCAAGAAACAACCGAAGCATTGGAGCGTACTTTTATTTTCAAGGACTTCAAGACTGCTTTCGCCTTCATGACGGAAGTGGCTTTTTATGCGGAGCAGCACAACCATCACCCCGAATGGTCCAACGTGTACAATAGGGTGTTTGTGCGATTGAGTACCCATGATGCAGGGAATATTGTGACGGAAAAAGACCGCCAGCTGGCTTCTGACATAGACCATGTTTTTCAAAAATACAGTACCTAAAGTAAGCGACAAGCCATGCAGGAATTTCAATCCAAACTACCCAATGTAGGGACGACTATTTTTACCGTGATGTCTGCACTGGCCAATCAGCACCAAGCGATCAACCTGTCTCAGGGATTTCCCGATTTCCCTTCGGATCCCAATCTGATCGACCGGGTGTACCATTACATGAAAACGGGCCTCAACCAATATGCTCCTATGCCCGGGGTGGGCTTGCTCCGGGAGGCCATTGCGAATAAGATCAACAGACTTTATGGTATCAGGCCGGATAAAGAGGCTGAAATTACGGTGACTGCCGGGGCCACCCAGGCTATCTTCACAGCCATTGCGACAGTGGTCAGACCGGGAGACGAGGTGATTGTTTTCGAACCGGCCTACGATTCGTATGTTCCGGGCATCGAAGTGTGCGGAGGGACAGCCATACCCTATTTGCTGAAAGCTCCCCACTACCGGGTCGATTGGGAAGCCGTGGAAGCCATGATTACGCCTGCTACAAGAGCGATTCTTATTAATACTCCCCACAATCCCACCGGAACCATCCTGGAAAATTCGGACTTAAAAGCACTGGAGGCCCTGGTAGCAAAATACAAATTATGGGTGATCAGCGATGAGGTGTACGAGCACCTGATATACGACGGAGCTGTTCATGAGTCGGTTTTGTGTTACCCTGAGCTTTACCGGAGGAGTTTTGTTGCTTTTTCTTTTGGAAAAACCTTCCACAATACGGGTTGGAAACTTGGATATGTCGTAGCGCCTCCCCTGTTGACCGGAGAATTCAGGAAGGTGCACCAGTTCAATGTTTTTACTTGTAACACTCCCATACAGTATGCCCTGGCAGACTATTTGCAAGAACCTTCGCATTACGAGCAACTGTCCGCCTTTTACCAGCAGAAGCGCGATTATTTTCTCGAAGCCATGTCGGGTTCGGGACTTCGTCCTTTTACCTGCAAAGGCACCTATTTTCAGCTCTTTGACTACAGCGGGGTAAGTGATGAACCAGATACTGATTTTGCAAAAACGCTGACGACCCGTTTTGGGGTAGCTGCCATTCCTGTTTCTGCATTTTACAGTTCGGGATTAGATGAAAAGGTTATCAGGCTTTGTTTTGCCAAAAAAACCGAAACGCTTCGGGAAGCAGCCGCGCTGCTGAAAAAAGTCTGACCTCCCAAATAGCCTTTTGCATTAAATTTTGAAGCGGTTTGCCGGTTTTGGACAGACTTTTTTTACTTTTGTTTCACAATTGGCCTGTCATGAAAATCAAATCTGTCAAATTTTGGAAGGAAGGCCTGGAGCTTACCCTTCCCTATACCATTGCCTTTCAAACCGTCTCTTCGGTCGAAAATCTCTTTGTCCGCATAGAGCTGGAAAACGGCCAATCGGGTCTTGGAGCGGGTTCTCCGGCGGAATTTATTACTGGCGAGAACTTTTCCGGGAGCATGGATTTGCTGGAAAAGCATCTGGAAGATTTGTTACTTGGCAAAGACATCAGACAGCTTCCGGCCTTGCTGAAAAAACTGGATGCCATCTTTGGCAACAGTCCTGCTGCCAATGCAGCGATAGACATTGCCCTTTTCGATGCTTTTACAAAATACCTGGGCATCCCACTGGTCGATTTCTTTGGAAGAGAACACCAGAAGTTGCCAACTTCCATTACGATTGGAATCAAATCGCTGGAAGAAACGGTGACCGAGGCACGCCAACGCGTAAAAGAAGGGTTCCGGATCATTAAACTAAAAACCGGCCTCGAAGTTGACAAAGATATTGCGGTTTTTTCCCGCTTGCGGGAGACAGTAGGAAAAAATGTCAAAATACGGGTAGATGCCAACCAGGGGTACAATTTCGAAAGCCTCAACAAATTTATCAAGGCGGTCAAACCACTGGACCTGGAGTTTATGGAACAGCCTTTCCCGCAGGGAAATCCTGATAACATGAGGCAATTGCCCTGGGATATACGCTCTCTTGCCGCAGCAGACGAAGACTTGCATTCGATGAAGGATGCCATGAAGCTGGCGGTCAAACCTTTTCCCTATGGGATTTTCAACATCAAATTGATGAAGTGCGGTGGCATTCGCAATGCCCGGCACATTGCACTGGTAGCCGAACAGGCGGGTCTCCATCTGATGTGGGGTTGCATGGACGAGAGCATCATCAGTATTGCCGCTGCCTTGCATGCTGCCCTGGCTTCTCCTG
>JALQTV010000122.1 GCA_023268675.1 Saprospiraceae bacterium
TATGCTCAATCCAGAGGTTATGGAGCCATTGCCATAAACTACGGATTGATGCTGACGGGGCTTGTGAGATCCTGGAGCGGCTATAAAAGCTGGCAGAGGCCGGTAGAATCATTCATTCCCATGAAGGCACGCTTTAAGCGAAAAGCCTGAACAAATCAGCCGATTTCAGCCTCTCATGCACTACCAACCTGTACCCTACTCCCTTGGTATTGATAATCTTTACGGAAGGATCAGCTTTCAACTTTTTCCTGAGTCGGGAAACAAACACATCCAGGGTTCTTCCATTGTAATAAGCATCGTTCCCCCACACCTCTTCCAAAATCACCTCTCGGGAAAGCGTATGATTGAGGTGAGCAAATAACAAGTGCAATAGTTCTGCTTCTTTACCAGTCAGCACAGTAGGGTCATTGCCAAACAGCAGGATTTGTTGCACCGGATCAAAGCGGTACGCTCCCAAAACCAAAGCCCCCTGTTTGTTGTCACCATTCCCCGGAATCTTGTCCCCGGAATCTTTATAAACATAAACGGCAATCCGGAATAATAACCAACCCAGTCCCGATAGCAACACAAGGTAAAACAGTTTTTGCAAACTGCCGCGGCCTGTCCGTTTCGAAGTGGCTTGCCTGTCAGGGGACCAAAACAATAAGGCACCGGATCTCTTATTCATGGAAAAGCGGAAGGTATAGTCAGAAGCAGGCAATATTCTGCCAAAACAGGGAGCTAGGTCTCCCCCTGCTTCGTTCCTTTCCAAAAATCCATACACAACGGAACCACTTTTACGGTCGATTACTTCAACCAGCCAATCATCTGCCAGTCCTGTTTCCTCCATAACCTTCCTGGTGATAGATACCAGCAATTCCGGATCAAAACCAAAGGTGGCAGTCGTTTCGACCAAAAACTGTCCTTCCCGTCTCTGAATGGGAAGCACCCGGGAGCTACTGTCCCCGATTTGGAGCAACAATTCATGTCCGATCAATCTCATGGCCAGAAGATCCATGCCCTCCTCCACTACTTTATTGGCTTGCAATCCCAAAGGGAGGAGCAGCACAGGCAGGAAAATAGTCAGCAATTTCATTCTATACATGCAACAAATCTATTATTTGAAGTACTCAGATACACCCTTTTACAAAAGTATTTACAATTATTTACTCAGGGAAAAGGCCTTGAATGGCTTTGAAGGCTACATTTGAAGCTCAACAACCCAATAAAATATGAAAAAAGCATTGCTCATCATCACATTGCTATCCTATCTTACTTCCTGTCAAAACCCTTCCGGAAAAATCCAAGAGCCTACGAATGCCATAAACCTGGCAGCGATCATCAACAACTACTGGTATCACCAACTTTATGTGGTAGAAGCACGGCAATTTTTTGGAATAAGCAACCATATTACCTCCTTCTTTCAGGACAGCCGTGGTTACCTGTGGATAGGCACCCGGGAAGAGGGGCTGGTCCGCTTTGACGGAAAAAGTTTTGCTTATTTCAAAACTCAAGAGGGACTTGGCGGAAATCAAATCCATGACATCACAGAAGACCAATCAGGGAATATCTGGATAGCAACCAATGGCGGCATATCCAAAATGAGTGGCGAACAATTTGACAACTTTGGCCATGCCGAAGGACTCCCACGAGGCGCTGCCTTGCAGCTTCAATTCAACCAAAAGAACGAACTATTTGCTGGCACTGTTCAGGGCTTATTTCAGCTAAAAGAAGATCATTTTGAAACCATTCCCCTACCAGATCTCCCCTCTCAGACCATCATTTCTCTGACCGGGTCCCCATCAGGACAACTGTGGATAGGTACGGAATTTAATGGCCTGTATCGCTATGATGGACAAACATTTAAGCATTTCGCTGCAGCTGACGGGCTTTGCAGCAACAGCATCAGTAGTCTCCTGCTCACTCCCGCAGGCGACCTTTTGGTAGGGAGCGCACTCTGCGGGATCAGTATATTCAAAGGAGATCGTTTTGAACTAAGAAAAGATTCCCGTCTTCCCCAAGGTAGGGAAATTCACGAGATGAGTACCGATGAAAAAGGCAACTTATGGCTTGCTGCCGGAGATTTGGGACTTTACAGGTTCAGCTCCGGAGAGTTTACCCAATTTGGCAAAAAAGAAGGGCTTCCTCTTCAGCAGGTAGAAACCGTACTTGTAGACAACAGTGGCTTGATTTGGATTGGTGGAAGAGGCGGGCTATATATGTTTGATGGGGAATCCTTCAAAGAAGTCACCCGCGATGGTCTGTGCTGAAAAATCCGTTGAAGCAATAAGTTGAAGCTGCCCTTAGATTATCCATAGGAAAAAGTAACGTTGAGGTAGTTTTTAGTTCCTGTTTTTTTTAACTTTGAATTTCAAAGTACTTTAAAATGAAAAAAGAACAGGACTACCTTCAAGACATCAGTGAGATGCGTTCATTGATGGAGCGTTCCTCAAAATTTCTTTCTTTGTCGGGACTAGCCGGTGTTTTAGCAGGTATTTATGCCTTGGCGGGAGCTTATGTTGCCTGGCAAATACTGGTATTTGATCCATTGGCAACCTATGCCACCGTTGAAGGAGCATTGATTCCAGCCGAACTGGAATCTTTCGTCTTGTTGGGAGTTTTGGTATTGGTTTTTGCCGTAGGCAGTGCCGGTATCCTTTCACAAAAGAATTCACACAAGCGCAAGGAAAAACTCTGGAACCCTGTTACGCGGAGGTTCCTAATGCACCTATTGCTGCCATTGGTAAGCGGAGGCATTTTAGTCTTGATCTTAATCCGGCAGGGAAGTATTGGGTTGGTATTGCCTCTCACCCTTATTTTTTATGGCCTGGCACTTTTCAGTGCAGGCAAGTTTACCTTTGGAGAAATAACAAGTTTGGGTGCCATCCAGGTAGCACTGGGTTTGCTCGCTGCCTGGAATCCCACGGTCGGACTCCTCTGTTGGGCTATTGGATTTGGTCTGGCTCATATTGTATATGGCATTTTCATGCACTATCGTTACGAAAGATGAAATCATTTCTCGACAAATCCCACAAAGCCTTTGAAAGCAGAATACGGCTGGGCATCATGTCTATGCTGGCTGTCAATGACACCCTGGATTTCAACGCTTTGAAAGCCTACCTGGAAGTTACGGACGGCAATTTGGCAAGTCATTTAAAAGCACTTGAAAAAGAAGCCTTTATCGGAGTGAAAAAATCGTTTGTCGGCAACAAACCCAATACCCGCTACTTTATTACTGCCGATGGAAAGAAAGCATTTGAAGCCCACCTGGAGGCACTGCAAGAACTCATACGTTCCCAAAAATAGTCTGGTTTTTTCCCTTTAAACAACTGGCCATGAAAACACAAATTCTTTCCCACTTGGACAATCCGGACCAACTGGAAGCACTCTATCGCTCGGACAAAACAGCCTTCCGGAAAGCTTTTCAGGAGTTAAGACCTTCGCTGGAGGACAATTTGCTTCTCAGAGCCTGGGACTCAAGGCTGCATTTTGAACGCAAGCTCCCATCAAACATTTCGAAAGCAGAAATCCGATGGACGGTATTGCTTGCCTTCCTGGCAGGGATTTATGCCAAATTGCCTTCTCTATTTGACTGGGACGAAGAAACCTTTTACACCCGAAATGCTTTCTTTATCGTAATGCCTGCGCTAGCGGCATTTTTTGCACGCAGGCAAAAAATCGGCATCCAATTATCTGTGATGCTCGCAGTTCTTACCTTAGGAGCAGGCGCATTCATCAACACGCTTCCCGCCTCATCGGATGATTTGATCAACCTATCGCTGCTGCATGTGCCGATAATCCTTTGGGGATTGGTAGGCGTTGCTTATGTTGGCACTTACAAAAACCGGGTCGCCGGGCGGCTCCATTTCCTGCAATACAATGGCGATCTCATTGTAATAGGTACCCTGCTGGGCATTGGGGGAATGATCCTTACCGGGATGACCATAGGATTATTTGAACTGATAGGCATTGACATTGTGGAATTTTATTTCGAAAATGTGGTCGTCTTTGGCTTGCCAGCCATCCCCATTTTCGGATCCTTTCTCGTGATGAACAATCCAAGACTGGTGGAGAAAATTGCGCCCATGATTGCACGTATTTTCAGTCCCATTGTGTTGGTCATGCTGGTCGTGTATTTAATTGCCATGTTGTCTGCAGGGGAAGACCCTTACCATGACCGGGAATTTCTATTGATTTTCAACTTGTTGTTGATTGGTGTCATGGCACTTATTTTTTTCTCACTGGCAGAAGGAGCATTGGCTGCAAACAGCAAGGCAGAAAACTGGATTTTGTTTTTACTGGCTTTGGTTACCATTGTCGTCAACTTCATTGCCCTTTCAGCCATTATCTACCGCATTGCTGCATGGGGCATCACTCCGAACCGTGCTGCAGTCATGGGTAGCAATGTTTTGATTTTACTCCACTTGCTGCTCGTAACTTTTCAGCTGTTCAAGGCACTTACCCGAAAGGAGCAAGTTGCTGCCCCTGGCAAAGTACTCGCGTCGTATTTGCCTGTGTATGTGATATGGGCAAGTGTGGTAACTTTTCTTTTTCCATTGGTTTTTTAGCAAAAGCGAGTCCCTTTAATCCGGCAAAGAATATTCAACGAAATAAGGATAATTATTCCCTGATTTTAAGTTATTTTTAAAAGGCGATTGATTTTAAATTTCACCCAAGAGACCATCCGAGTCAGCTTCAAATCAGGGCTTAATTAAGTGTCATGAAAGCATTTTTTACTGGAATTATTCTTTTCATCGGAACTTGTTTTTTAGGCATCAGTCAGGATGCTCAAAACAAATTGGACAGTTTACAACAATACATACCCACTAACCTGAAATTGGCCGACAGCCTTGGACAAAACTACCTTTATCAAACCGAATCGGGAGAACTTGACCTGTCTCTGTCAAAGTTGAACTACACCCTTGGTTTGATCAACTATTACCTTGGTCGATACCAACTCAGTAGTAAATACTATAATGATGCGCTGGAACATTTGCAGGAAGGCGAAGATCCTGAACTCGAAGCCAGCATCTGGAATAACCTTGGCATAAATTATGAATTTTCCAATGACTTTGAAAAAGCCATAGATTCCTATCTCAAATCGTTGGACTATGCCCTGGCCAAAAAAGACTCCTTTAGCATTTATCAATCCTATCTCAACCTTGGGTTGATTTATACCCGCCTTACGGACTATTCACAATCAGAAAAATACCTGCAGCAGGCTTATGATTATTTTTCTAAAGAGGATGATCTATTGAACTCAGCCCTGGCGCTTCAAAATTTGGGTATCCTGTATCGATCGGCGAAAAACGATTCCGCAGCCAGAGACTATTTTCAAAGGGCCATTGCTTTGATCGAACAAACAGACAATACACAGGGGCTTGCAAGTTTGTACAACGACTACATGTATTACCTGCTCACTATAAATGACTTTCAAGCTTTTGAAAACGGGCTCCCAAAGTTTGAAGCAATCACCCAACAGGTTGACAATGACTACCTGGCTGCTTCTGTAAAAGTAACTATGGGTAATTACCATTACTCAGCAAAAAAAAATTACTCCCTCGTGATAAAATTCTATACGGATGCCCTGCATGCTCTTCAGGAATACGAAGCAGTACCCCAGCTATCTATCGTTTATCCCAATTTAATCGACTGTTACCTTCAATCGGGAAACAAATTCGAGGTAACCGAATACCTTAAAAAATATGAAACATTTCTTACGACCTATTATGCTGCCGAATCAGCTGAAAAAATTGCCGAATTGCGGGCTGTTCATGAGGTTGCCCAAAAGGAAGCAGAGGCACAGCTTTTAGTCGAAAAACTAAAACAAAAAAACCGGGTGCTGCTGTTTTCATTTGCGGTGGGTGGCCTTTTCCTAATCATCAGCCTGGTCACTGCCTATTTCCTATGGATGCTTCGCAAAAAAGACAAAGCCCTCGTTGCCAGAAGTATAGAAATCAACAATTTGGTAGCTCAGGACTCTTTTCGGCATGCTCCCTTTATTTCTCAGGTTAATATATCCCAGAACTCGACACAGATGTACGAACTTTTTGGTCGCATCAAACAATTTATTGTTACACAAGAAAAATTCCTGGACCCCAATCTTAAGTTAAGTGACGTAGCACAAGCACTTGGCACCAATGAAAAATACATATCGCAGGCCACTTTTTTGGGTAGCAATATGCGCTTCAATGCATTTGTCAATTTTTACCGCATCAACCGCGCCAAACAACTGCTTCAATCCGACCTACACAAGCAATATTCAATTGGGGACGTTGCCCGGAATTCAGGTTTTTCGCATCAGACTACCTTTCAGGGAAAATTCAAAGAACAAACCGGAGTGACGCCCTTTACCTTTCAGCGACTGGCAAGCTTAAACAAAGAAAAAGACAGCGCTTCTGAAGAATAGAAACGGGGTGACTGTCAAGCAAACACTCTGAAAAATTACTTGTTGGACTTTCCTTGAAACCTGAAACTTAGGTTTCAAGGAAAAATCGCAAAGCACATGAGTGCCTGGTATAATCAACTGACAATTAATTTTCTATAAATCAATTAATGTTCCTTTTCCATATTCTCGAACAATTTTTCCATATTCCCGAATAACTTTTCCAGTTTCCCGAACCGCTTTCCGATTTCTCGAATAAGTTTTTTTCAGATTTGTTGTGGGCAAAATGGCGGCCGCAAAGCCCAAAGTTTACAATGGTACATTTCCCGATTTTATCCCTCCTCCCAGCTTAGTTGACTGGTGAGTGAGCAGGGAGATTAATGGAGGAATTTAAAATCTGAAAAACTAAAAATCATGAAAAGCATTTTTTCCATTTGTAGTTTTTTCCTGAGTTTCCTTATTCTGCAGGGGCAATCTTATCAATCTTTTGGTTTTGATCCCAATAATTATGAAGGTAAAGTTGTAGCAATTTCTGCAGATGGAAACACGCTGGCAATCGGAAATGAGGGTAGCGTCAAAGTTTATACAAATAATAGTGGCAACTGGATACCCAAGGGGGCGACTTTCACTGGGAGTGGTAATACTTTTGGAGATGCTTTATCACTATCAAATGATGGAAATATATTGGCAATTGGTCATCATTATGGGCTAGATCCATATAACTCCTCCACCGGATTAGTTAAGATTTATGCCTGGAATGGAACCAGCTGGACTCAAAGAGGGAATACGCTGTATGGAGTGAACTCGTATGAAGAATTTGGTTATTCGGTTTCCCTTTCAAGTGATGGAACAAGAATTGCAATTGGAGCACCAAGTGCACGAGGTAATAATAATACTCAAACAGGAATGGTTCAAATATATACTTACGACGCGGATGATGGAGGTTATTATAACTTCGAAGGTGCTTACTTATATGGCTTCAATGGTGGGGAATGGAATGGAGATGATTTTGGTGCTGCCGTTTCTATTTCTTCTGATGGAAACTATTTAGTAGTTGGTGCCCCAAGCGGAAAGGGATCAGGAGATATTATTGATCCTGGCTATGTAAACACCTATTCCTGGGATGGAACCACCTGGAACCAAACAGGAAATACTTTGTATGGCACAGGAAGCTGGGATTATTTTGGACAATCGGTTTCTATTTCAGGTTCAGGGAATAAAATAGCCGTTGGTGCACCCTCGGCAAATAGCCGAAAAGGTGAAGTCAAGGTTTTTGAAACAGCTACAGGTAACCAAACAGGGAGTACAATTTCAGGAACAGTTCCGGGAGACCATGTTGGTTCATCAGTAGCTTTATCTTTCTCGGGGGATCGTTTGGCGGTGGGTGCAACTCAAGACAAGGTCGAAGGTGAGACCAATAATTCAGGGGAGGCAAAAATATATGGTTTAAATAATAGCAACTGGGAACTAATCGGCAACCCGTTATATGGTCCCACTGTTGCAGGAAGTGGATTTGGTTATTCTATCGCTTTGGATGCATTTGGGGGAATTGTAGCCATTGGTTCAGAAAGATCTTATGAGGTGCGAACATATGGATTCTCTTGTGGAAACCCCAATTGGGTCTGGAGTTCTACCCTTCCTGAAGAAGAGCTCACTTTGACCTATGC
>JALQTV010000123.1 GCA_023268675.1 Saprospiraceae bacterium
AAACAAGTTGCCGATGCAATCAAGTTGTCTCGTGCAGGATTGAAGGATCCCAATAAGCCGATCGGTTCGTTCCTATTTGTGGGCCCAACTGGTGTTGGGAAAACAGAGTTGGCCAAACAACTGGCCGGAACACTTGGGGTTGCTTTTGAACGTTTTGATATGTCAGAATACCAAGAACGTCATGCGGCATCACGTCTAATCGGAGCGCCTCCGGGATACGTTGGATTTGAACAAGGTGGACTATTGACCGAAGCTGTGAATCGAAATCCACACTGTGTGTTGCTGCTCGATGAAATCGAAAAAGCACACCCCGATGTTTTCAACGTATTGCTGCAGGTACTCGACGATGGCAGGCTGACCGACAACAAAGGCCGAACGGTAAACTTCAAAAACACCATCGTTATCATGACCTCCAACATCGGTTCTGATATCATCCGCGAAAACTTTGAAACACTCGATGAAGACAACAGGGAAAATGTCATTGAAAGAACCAAAGTTCTGGTGTTCGAAATGCTCAAAGATTCAGTCAGGCCGGAGTTTCTCAACAGGATCGACGAAGTCATCATGTTCCAGCCGCTCGATCAACCCGCTGTACGAAGCATTGTCAAGCAACAATTGCAGGCAATCATCAAAACCCTGGACAAACAGCACATTGAATTGCGCGTGACTGACGAAGCCATCGATTACCTCGCAGTGGAAGGTTTTGATCCTCAATTCGGTGCAAGGCCAATCAAACGAGTGATCCAGAAAAAGGTCCTCAACAGGCTTTCCAAAGAGATCCTGCAAGGAAATCTGGATACAGATACCCCGATTGTGGTAGATGCCTTCGACGATGAATTGGTATTCAGGGCACCGCTACCCGCGGAAAAAATTGTCTAGAAACAGGCGATTGGGCAAAGTGAGTGACTTAAATCATCCATTTCCCTGATCGCCGTCACAACATCAACCTTCATGGCAGCGATAATTTTGATTAAACCAAAACTCGCTGCCATGAAAACATTCAATCTACTGACCATTCTTTCTTTTTCTTTATTTTCCCTACAATATTTATCAGCACAGGTTACTGAAGCCGGTAATTTCATGATCGGATCAACCCTTGGGCTTTCTTCCGCACAATCCAGAATCACACAGGTGGATGCTCAGGGGGAAGAAAGTGAAGAAACCCCTTCATCTACTCAATTCAGCATTGCTCCCTCCATTGGCTATTTCATCATGGATGAATTTGCTGTGGGCATAGGCATGGATTACACCTTTAGCAAGGTAGATAATTCAAGTGAGGACTACACCCGCGACAGCGACCTCTTATTTGGTCCTTTCGCCCGATACTACTTTCTCGCTACTGACGACAGTGCGCTCTTCCTGGAAGCCAACTTCGGTTTTGGCAACTCCAGAGATGACAAAGAGCTCGCCGGCCAAACACAAAAAATAAATACCAACATTTTTGCCATGGGATTTGGCCCCGGGTTTACTGTGGTTTCCAGTGGCTCAATTGGCATTGAAGCTCTGGTAAAATACAATTTTGCCAAAAGCGATTTCGATACAGAAATTGCCGGAATCAAACAGCAAACCATTTCCAAAACCAACCAATTTGACTTCTCAGTGGGATTCCGTTACTATTTCGGCGGATTGACAAAAATTGGCTCGAATTAGGGTAGAAAAATAGCGCATCGCATAAGAAAATAAACCTACTTTTGCGCTCAAACTAGCGCAAATTGGAACAACACAGCGACACATTGCCCCCACTGAAAGCCTGGGGGATATTAATCTTTCTCAGTATCATCTGGGGTACATCCTATATCCTGATCAAAAAAGGGTTGGAAGTCTTTCCTTTTGAACAAGTAGCCAGCATAAGGCTGGGAGTATCTGCGCTATTGCTCCTGCCCTATCTGGCCTGGCAGTTCAGAAAAATCAACTGGTCGAGATGGCCCTTGCTCATTGTTGTCGGATTGACAGGAACCGGCCTCCCCTCTTTTCTCTTTCCCATTGCTCAGACTCAAATCAGCAGTTCCTCTGCAGGTATCCTGAATTCTCTCACTCCGGTATTTACCCTGCTCATAGGAGCCCTTTTTTTTCGTTCAAAAGTAAGCTTACTGAAGTTCCTGGGGGTGGTTTTTGGATTGCTGGGAGCAGTTTTCTTGATTGCATCCGGCAAACAATCCGGTACGGAGGGCAACATTTGGTATGGAGCTTTTGTGGTATTGGCTACGGTTTGTTATGGCACCAGTTCCAACATTGTAGCTTTTCGCCTGCGCGACATGAACCCCATTTCCATCAGTGCTACTTCTTTTGTCATGGTGGGCTTGCCGGCATTGGGGTACCTTTTTCAGACAGACTTTGTATCCCGCATGCAAACGCAACCCGAGGCCTGGACCGCACTGGGTTACATTTCATTGCTTGCCTTTATGAGTACCGTTATGGCTTCCATCATTTTTTTCCAACTGGTACACAGAACCAACCCCGTTTTTGCCTCGACGGTCAGCTACATCGTACCCGCTATAGCCGTCATGTGGGGCTTATTTGACGGAGAAGTCGTTGGTATCTTCCACTTGTTGGCCATGGCTCTCATTCTCATCGGTGTTTATCTTAGCCGAAGGTAGGACAGCGGAATACGGTTTTTACTCCAGTTTGAGGACATCGAGGAATGCTTTTTGAGGCACTTCCACGTTGCCTATCTGGCGCATACGCTTCTTACCTTTCTTTTGTTTCTCGAGCAATTTACGCTTACGGGTGATGTCTCCACCATAACATTTGGCAGTTACGTCTTTCCGCAAAGCGGAGATGGTTTCCCTGGCAATGATCTTGGCACCGATGGCAGCCTGAATGGCTATCATAAACTGCTGTCTGGGGAGCAGGTCCTTCAAACGCTTGCATATCTTTCTTCCCAGGTAATCGGCCTTGTCTCGGTGTACCAGTGCAGACAGGGCATCCACAGGCTCACCATTGAGTTTGACATCCATTTTTACCAGGTCGGAAGCCCTGTATTCTATCGGTGTATAATCAAAAGAAGCGTATCCTTTGGAGATGGATTTGAGTCTGTCATAGAAATCAAAGACGATCTCTGCCAGTGGCAGTTCGAAGGTCAATTCTACTCTTTCTTGCGTCAAATAAATTTGTTTGACCAGGTATCCCCTCTTTTCGAGGCAAAGATTCATAATGGCTCCGATGAAATCCGGTTTGGTAATCACCTGAGCGGAAATAAAGGGCTCTTCTACCGTCTCAAGCATGGTAGGATCCGGAAGTTCGGTCGGAGTCCTGACATCTATTCGCTCACCCTTTTTGTTGTAGGCCACATAGGAAACGTTGGGGACGGTAGTAATTACATCCTGGTCAAATTCTCGTGCCAGTCGTTCCTGTATGATTTCCAGATGGAGCATGCCGAGGAAGCCACAGCGGAAGCCAAAACCCAATGCATTGGAAGTCTCGGGTTCAAAGACCAGAGAAGCATCATTGAGTTGGAGTTTTTCCAAACTTTCCCGAAGGTCCTCAAAATCATCGTTGTCTATGGGGAAGATACCCGCGAAAACCATGGGTTTTACTTCTTCAAAGCCCTGAATGCCGTTGCTGCATGGGTTTTCCACATGTGTAATAGTATCCCCTACCTTAATTTCCTTAGAATTTTTGATTCCGGTAATGATGTACCCTACATTTCCTGCACTCAATTCCTTTTTCGGCTCCTGTGTCAGCCGAAGGATGCCAATTTCGTCTGCTTCATACTCTTTTCCGGTATGGAAAAACCTGACTTTATCTCCTTTCCTGATTGTCCCGTTGACGATTTTGAAATAAGCGATGACGCCCCGGAATGAGTTGAATACCGAATCGAAAATCAGTGCCTGTAGTGGCGCTTGGGGATCTCCCACCGGAGGAGGAATGCGGTCGATGATAGCCTCCAGCAATTCCGGTACCCCCTGCCCTGTTTTTCCACTTGCCTGCAAAATTTCTTCTCGCTTGCAACCGATCAATTCGATGATCTGCTCCGACACCTCATCTACCATGGCATTGGGCATGTCAATCTTGTTTAAGACCGGTATGATTTCCAGATCATTGTCAATAGCCAGGTACAAATTGGAAATTGTTTGCGCCTGGATTCCCTGGGTTGCATCTACCAGAAGCAGGGCCCCCTCACAAGCTGCGATAGACCGGGATACTTCGTAAGAAAAATCCACGTGCCCCGGCGTGTCGATCAGGTTAAAGATGTAATCTTTTCCGTCAACGGCGGTATAATTGAGTTGTATGGCGTGACTCTTTATCGTGATCCCCCGTTCTCTCTCCAGGTCCATATCATCCAGGGCCTGATCCTTCATATCCCGATCGGAAATGGTCTTGGTAAATTCAAGCAATCTGTCAGACAAGGTACTCTTGCCGTGATCAATATGAGCAATTACACAGAAGTTTCTTATATTTTTCATAGCTTGCAAATATACGTCATTTTCATTGTGAGCGATGGCAGAACGCTGATCGCAGGCAAACATTTTTTATATTACAACCATCTGCTGATCCAGTTCGGCATTACGACCTTTTTCAGCTTATCCATCGAAAGTCTTTTCCCGCTGAGCACGAGAGCTACCTGTTTTCCCCTCCAGTGTTCTCTTTGCTGAAAGAGTGCTGCGACAGCATTGGCGGCAGCTCCTTCTATGTAATTTTGGCGATTTTCCAACATCCAGTAAATGGCTTGCTTAAGTTCTTTCTCCGAAAGCAAAACGATCTCGTGCAGATAATCCCTGCATATATCGAAAGTGATAGAACCCGGCTCTATTCCACCTGCTGTACCGTCTGAGAGGGTAGGTTGCATGATAGACTCGGTTATGATGCTTCCTTTTTTAATAGAAGCGTGCATTTCCGGACTGTTCAACGGCTGGCAACCTATGCGGGCAATCCCCGGTTCTCGTGCAGCCAGATAGGTAGAAATCCCGGATGCCAGGCCACCTCCCCCTACAGGAATGAAGACAGCGTCCAAAGCGTGGTGGGCTTGCAGCAATTCCGGAGCTATGGTTCCCTGCCCTGCAATGATATCGGGGTCGTTATAAGGGTGAACCAGTATTGCACTATTTCTTCGGGCAAACTCCCCTGCGTACAACTCGGTTTCCAGACTGTCATTCCCATACAATTCGTAGGGGACACCATAAGACTGTATGAATTTCAGTTTGGCAGCAGACACGGTTTTGGGGAGAAAGATTTTACCATTGATACCCAGCAATTTGGAAGCATAGGCAAAAGCAGAAGCGTGATTTCCTGTACTCACTGCCACAAACAATGCTGATTTGCGCGTTTCTTCCGGGACCGACAGCAACTTATTGAACACCCCGCGAATTTTGAACGAACCGCTGGTTTGCCAGTTTTCCATCTTCAACCAAACCTCGGCACCGGTGATTTTACTCAAATATGGGGCATATTCCAGGGGAGTTTCCCTGATATAAGGCGCAATGCGCTCATGTGCTTCCTTGATTCTATGTTGCCACTGATCCAAAACTTGCTCCTGCATATTTGTCACTTTTCTTGTCCGGCAAAATTACTCAAAATTTCATTTCTGCATTCGGATAAAATAAATATCAATGAGCTGCCCCTTTGCGCATTTTTAAAAGTTTTGGCCGACAGGCAGCATTTTTTATCTTGCGGCGTTTATCCAAAAGATTGAGCATGGAAGCCATCTCAATATTTTTTTGAAGAATACAAACATTTGCCTGTCAGTACCTATACCCAAAGCAGTGATTTGGTACTGCCTGGCAGTATTTGCATCAAAAGATGGCTTTCAACATCCTAAGAAACCCCTACACATGAAACAGATGTACAAAAGTCTTTTTCTAATTCTGGCAGTAGGTCTGTCTGCCTGCAAAATGGAATCACTGGAAGATCCCATTATTGTAGCAGATATAGACAGGGAATTTATCATTGATATGATCGAAATTCTGGACATCAGTGAAAATTTACTGACCCTTAGGATAGAAACCATTCGCAATGAGAACTGTCTCAACGCCACCATTGAACACACCGTACAGCAAAGCGGCAACCAGGTAGAGATCTCTCTCAAAAAGATTAGTAATCCTGTCAATTGTCAATCCGGGCAGGGACCTGCCAAAACGACTGCCAAGTTGGATCAACTTACCCTGGGAAATTATAATTTTTCAATAGATCTCTTAGAAACCATCACGAACGAAGGGGTACTCGTGAATGGTGCCAGTTCCTGGCGACTCAATCTCAAAACAGAAAATGGCATACAGATTCTGCACAATGAGTTGCTAAAAATTCCGGAATACAGCATCTGGGGATGGGTCAGTTACAGCGGGAGCACACAACAGGTAGCAGCCAGAGTTTTGGATGATATCAGCCAACTATCCAGTGGAAGAACTTTTGAACCGGGTTATTATGGTCATTTCAGCTTAAATGCAGATCAAATAAGCATCAGGGAAACACCTGATAACCAATATTTCTTACCCATACTCACACATATCAGACCTGAAAACATTCCTTTGTTACAAGAAATGCTACACAACTACCGAAGTACCTATCAGGCAGATCAGCTTTCTATCAAGCTGACCAACTGGCAGGGACAAACCCTCTGACAAGGTGGCTTTAGTTTGAGTTGACAAGCAATCCTTTATCGTTTCGAGTCGGTTTTCGCTTGCCATCTTTGAGTTCAAAGCTGAAACCCGAAGCTTCCAACTCCTTGTAACGCTCTTTGTCGAACTTATACAATTTAGCTGGTCGGTGCGCCACTCCCTCCTGGGTTTCATCCAGATCTATCAGCAAATCCATGCTCAGGATCTTTTTGCGGAAATTGCGTTTATCAAGATCTGTTTCGAGTATGGCTTCGTACAGATGCTGCAACTCTGTAAGCGTAAACTTTCGGGGCAGCAATTCGAAGCCTATCGGCCTGGTTTTAACCGACCATTTCAAGCGATTAAAGCAGGCATCCAGAATTTTGTTGTGATCGAAGGCCAATTCATCAATGGCTGAAATCGAGTGCCATCTTGCCTGGAGAGCGATAGAAGCTGGCTGCAACTGATAGGCATCAATTTTCACGAGAGAAAAATAAGCTACCGTAATGACGCGACCAAAAGGGTGCCGATCTACCTTTCCGAAGGTTCTGACCTGCTCCAGGAATACATTTCTCATACCGGTAAGCTCTTCCAAAACGCGGTTTGCAGCACTATCCAGATCTTCATTGGGGTAAACGAAATAGCCGGGTAAAGCCCACATGCCGTCATACGGTTCTTCCCCCCTTCTTATCAGCAGCACCTTCAGATCTCCTTCATCGAAGCCAAAAATGACATTGTCCACTGTAAATGCCGACTTGAAAAAATTGTCGAAAGCTTTCCTTGTTTGAACCAAATTTTTCAACTGGCTTTGATTACCATCCATGATTTTATTGGATTAATTGTATGCAGGAGATTCTCCACAATAAAGAAAATAATAAAACAAAATTCACAATATTTTCGCGGTTTTTTCCGGAAACAAGAACAAATTCCTGATTTTCAGACAAATAATTGCTTAAACAAAACTTTTGCCTTCAACCCACAACCTGCCATCGTCCTGCTAATCGTTCAGTGTTTGGGAATCGTTACAGGGATCATACACACTGATCATAAGCTGCACCCCTTGTTTTTCGGTACAGTGGCGGGAGGAATGTTGTGGCTTTCGCAAAAAAAAATGTCCGACTACCGCCTCCGTACGCTGTTGCTGTTGTCAGCAACGAGTGGCCTGTCGTACTGGAATACTCTAAGGCACACAGATTACTTGAAAAAAGATCACTATTCGACTATTTTGACACCAGGAACTACCAGCCTTGTAGGACGCGTAGAAAAAGTGACTCGAAAACCGCAAAGCACCAGAGTAATCCTTACCATTTTGTCTCTTAAGACCAGGAATGATTGGCAGGTTTGTAATGGCAGATTGCTGGTATTTTTGCGACCTGATCCCGCAACAGCCATATTTGCAGGGGATATTTTAGGAGCCGGCCTTGAGATCCACAAAATACAAGGCCCCTTGCACCAAAGCGACTTTGATTTTAGCC
>JALQTV010000124.1 GCA_023268675.1 Saprospiraceae bacterium
GGAAATCAATCCCAACAACCTGTTCTGCCTCAATACCGACGTCGATCAACCGCAATTGCCGGCATACAAAGGATTTGAAATCTACCCGAATCCCTCTTCCGGCTTTTTTACCCTGCGCAACCTGGGCAAAGAACCGATTCACTTCCTCCAGGTATTTGGCATAGACGGAACCCTGAAAAAGCAATGGCTAAAAGTTCAGGATTCAGATAGTTTCGATGTCAGTAGGCTCCAAAACGGATTTTATCTGATCAAAACCAATCTCGGCGTAAGTCCGCTGATCATCAATCAATAAAAGATATTTGTCCCTCTCAAATAAAAAAAGCCTGTCGGATTTTCCGACAGGCTTTTGCATTATGAACATCTCAGGCTAGTGCCGGGATCGCTCTTTACTCGCCATCGCGGCAAGTTTCCTTCGCTGCATGCAAAGCTGCCTCGTCCACAATTTCAGCTTGTGTGCCATCTGAATAAACAATCGTCACAGGGAAAATCAACTCAGGTCTTCCTTCCACTCCGGGATTGTTCAAACGCCAGGTTCTCAAAACCTCGTGCTGCTCTTCATGGGTCGTAACATCCACTGTTTCACCGGTAGGCAACAAAAATGACACCGGATAAACCAATTCAAAACAAGGCTCTATCTTTCTGCAAGACTGCTTAATGGCAATCAAATCTTCTTCGGTTTCTACCATTACAAGGGTGCCATCAGCCAATTCCACCTCGAATGGCAATTCGATTTCAGGCCTTCCGGTAGCATCAGGATTGTTGTCTCTCCAGGTGTGAAGCAGCGTCTCAAAAGCTGTAGCGTCAGCTACCGCCTCTACGCTGCCATCAGGAAAAACGACATTCAAAGGAAAAACAGGCGTGAAACAGTGTTGCGCACCATGGTCTCCTCCACGAGGTCCTTGTCCTCTACCTTCGGGGCCACCCTGACCATGTCCTCTGCCTTTTCCCTTCCCATGTCCGCCTGCTGGCATACATGCTGCAAAAATAGCCTGCAACTCTTCCTTGTTGTTGATCGTCACCACGCTGCCGTCAGCCAGCATCACATTGTGTGGGTAAGCAATCAGTGGCCTTTCGGTAGAACCTGGATTGTTGGTTTTCCATTCGTCCAACAAGTCATGCAAGGCTGCTTCGTCAGCTGCTTCTGCCGAAGTACCGTCCGGGAAATCTACTGTCACAGGAAATACCAGTTCTGCACATTGGCCATTGCCCGTTGTGCCGTAAGTATTGCCATCTCTCAATTCCAGTTCGCTCAATCCTAAAAGATCAGCTTGCTGGTCCACCAGGTCATTTTTTTCACAGGCGCTAAAAAATGCAAAAATTGTCAATGCAATAAGTAATTTTGAATTCAGGATTTTCGCTAACATGGTTTGATATTTTTTTGGAATAATAATGTTTTCAATAGGGAAAGACAGCATCCCTTGTTTTGTACCCTCCTCCCGGCACTTTTTTTTGAAAAAATTTTTAGTCGGGTAGCTTGCTCAACGAAAACAACTCTGCATGGACGATATAAACCTTTGGCTGGCAATGAAAAATGGCAACCGGGATGCCCTGGAAACCATTTACAGGAACCACGCAAAAATTCTTTTCAGTTATGGCATGCGTTTTAGTTCTGACAGACAACTAGTAGAAGACAGCATTCAGGACTTATTTATTGAATTGTGGAAAAACAGGCAAAGCATCGGTCATACTGACTCAATCATACGCTACCTGATGACTTCTCTTCGGAGAAAAATCATTCGAAAGGGACAGCAACTGAACAAAACAATGACGGAGGCGGAAGACAATTCCCCTGTCTTCGGTGCCGAAATTGCTTTTGATGAACAGTGGATAGCGGCAGAGGATGCGGAGGCTATCGCCGAAAAACTACAGGAAGCCATCAAAAGTCTCTCCGCCCGACAGCAGGAGGCTATCTATCTAAAGTACAAGGAAGGACTGGACTACGATGATATTTGCAAAATCATGGATGTACAATACCAGTCCGCACGCAATTTGGTAGGAGACGCCATCCGAAACCTGCGCAAAACCCTGGAGGGTCTGCCTATCACCATCCTCCTTTTTTATCTTTTTTTTCTGCGGTAGCAGGGTACAAAAACAATAATTCTTGCTTATACCATATAAACAAGTACACAATAGTAAACCAAGTCAAGCATCACAGATATGGAGAACAACTACCGGGAATACAATACAGAAGATTTCGCCCAGGATAGTTCATTCATCCGCTGGGTCCAAAAGAATCAAAGTGCCGACCGGGATTTCTGGGAAAACTGGGTCAAACAAAACCCTGACAAAACTTCGCAGGTAGAACAGGCTAAAAAATTATTGAGTGCTCTTCGGTTCGAATCCCAAACCATGGACGAGTCCGGGATAGATGCCCTATGGGCCAAAATTGAAGCCGGCCTGGAGGATGCTCCTAAACACAGCAAACTCATTCCTTTAAAACGACTGGCTCCACTGGCAGTGGCTGCATCTCTTGCCTTGCTCCTCTTCTTCCGCTTCCTTTTTGCCGGAGGCAGTACCGATATCAACTCCCTGGCAGGCGAGACCATCACTTATTCGTTACCCGACGGCTCTCAGGTCACCCTGAATGCCCTTTCTACGATTCACTTTAGCGAAAAAAAATGGGCTACTGACAGGACCCTGACGCTAGAGGGAGAAGCTTTTTTCCAGGTCAGCAAAGGAAGTGCTTTTGACGTAGTCACTGCCAATGGCACGGTAAGCGTGCTGGGGACCTCATTCAATGTATTTTCTCGTGAAACTACGCTAAAAGTCACCTGTTTTGAAGGCAAGGTACGCGTGACGGCAGCAAATGAGACAGATCAGGCCATCCTGGCACCCGGTGACGGTGCAAAACTCAGCGGGCTCAGCCTGGAGCGTTTTGCTGTGGAACTTGCTGAGGGTCCTTCCTGGCGCCGGGGGATGTTTGAATTTGATGCAGAACCATTGTCTGTCGTTTTCGAAGAACTGGAACGACAATTTGACCTTGAGATCATTGCAAGTCCTGAAATTTTGGGAAGTACTTATACCGGATTCTTTGAAAAAGGCGATCTTGAAATCGCCCTGCAGGCGATTTGCTGGCCCAAACAATTAACTTATTCAAAAAAAGGTTCTACTATACGTATAGAAAAAACAACTACAAATAATTAACTCCATGTCCTCAAAACCCTTGCTTGCAAAAGCGATCTGGGCTTTGCTTCTTCCTCTCCTTCTGTCAGTACCCACAGTTGCACAGACTCCCATTGCTTTGCCTGACCCCGGCACCTCAAAAATGATCAGCCTGGATCGAGCACTTCACGAAATACGAGAGCGCTTTAAAATTCAGGTAGCCTATGACCCCGAAGCTGTAGCAGGTATTGAAGTCCTATTCCCTGCAACCCCGGTTCCACTTGAAGCACTTTTGAGTCAATTGCTTCAGAATACCGGCCTGGAATATCGGTTTCTAAAGGCTGACCAGGTTTTAATTCGTAATTTTGGTTCATCTACCCCCGGAGTTCCGGAAGGGATCATTACCCTAAGTGGTTATGTTGCCGATAAAAATGGAGAAACCAGACTCTCTTTTGCGTCTGTTTTTCATCCCGAAACACAAACTGGTACCATAAGCGACGAAGACGGCCATTTCCAACTTGTCCTGACAGGTACTACAGATACCAGTTTATTGGAAATCAGCTATTTGGGATACACAAGTGTGCATGTCCCGATATGGAAATTGCTCAACGGGGTAGAAAACACTATAAGTCTGGAACCTCAGGTAGTGGATTTCGTACCCGTTCTTGTAAAAGAAAAGCTCCCTGGAATTTCAAAAATCCAACCAGAAAGCGGGACCAGAATCAAGCTAACTGCCTTCGACTATCTTCCCTCCCTTTCCGGACTAAGCGACCCTCTTAGAAAACTTCAGTTCCTGCCGGGTATCATGGCCAGCGAAGACCTTTCTGCAGGACTAAAAATAAGAGGCGCCAAGTCCAGTGAAAATATGGTCCTGCTAGATGGCATTCCCCTGATCAAAGTCGATCACTTTCTAGGCATCTTCAGCGCTGTCAACGGAGCCATCGTGGATCAGATAGATTTGTACAAAAATGCCTTCCCGGTGGAATATGGTGGCAGGACGGCCGGACTGATAGATATCAAAACCCGATCTATCAATCAGGCTTTCGTCAAAGGGGGCATACAATTAAACAACCTGAGTGCCGATGCCGTCCTTCAACTTCCCCTGAGTCGTTCTATGGGCATTTCTCTTGCAGGCAGGACTACGCTGGACAATGCTGCCAATTCCGGCCTTTTCGATTATATAAACCCATCAAAAAACCTGGAACAAGAGTTAGAAAACAACTTTAGGTCTGTTTTTGCGGCAGATCCCGACTTCCAGTTCCACGATTTCAATGCAAAATGGTCCTGGATCATAGACTCCACCTTCGAAGCAGAAGCCAATTATTTTCTGGGTGAGGATATATACCAATACAGTTTTCAAAAAAACTTCCTGACCTTCCGCAACCAGAAACCCATCCAAAACACAGAGCAGTTCAACGAAAACAGTCAATGGAAAAACTCGGGATACAGCTTTCTGTTAGAAAAAAAGTGGAACGAAGACTGGTCCTCTAAACTAGTACTCGGCGGCTCCGGGTACCGACACAACAATGGCTTGCAAAGCAATGTCTTCAGAACAGGAACCCACTTTTCCGATACCCTGGAAATAGGATTTGTGAGCGAACATGAGGTGCTTACCCGCGATCTCAACTGGAAAAACGTCTGGCAAATGAGCGCCACTCAGCAATTGAGCTTGGGCTATCAATTTACCGGTTACAGCATACAATCTATTTTTTCCCAAACGCAAACCCGGTATTTCACCAACATTCAAAAGGTCGGGCTTCACACTACTTTCGCACAATGGCAGAGACAATTCGACCATTCATGGAACCTGAGTGCTGCCCTCAGAAGCACCTGGAACAGGTACAACAACAAACTGTACCTTTCTCCGCGCTTCAACCTCAGTCGCCAGGTGGGTAATCGACTCATTATGAAGGGATTTACCGGCATTGACCATCAGTTTTTGCAGGAAGCCAGTCACGAAAATCAATTCGGACGCACTGCTTCCTTCTGGATTTTGGGTGGAGAAGCACCTTTTCCTGTCGCCCGTTCCACTCAGTGGATGACTGGTTTTACAATACCGGGAAACATCCTCCGGCTGGATGTCGAATTTTACCAAAATCATACCAACGGCATCGTAGAATATGCTCTGAGCAGGCCGGGGCTGTCTGCCGAAACTCCCGGTCTGGAACTGATCAGTCGTTTTCGTTTCTTCGACGGGGAGCGATTGACAAGTGGGATGGACCTATCACTTGAAAAGTCAACAGGGAGTCTCACCGGTCTGCTGTCCTATACGCTCAGTAAAACAATCCATACCTTCCCCGGTATCAATTTTGGGGAAGCATTTCCGGCACAAGATGACCGCAGACACCAGCTTCAGTTCACCGGCAATTATCAGTTAAGAAACTGGAATCTTGGATTTTCTTATGTTTTTGCCAGTGGAAGGCCCTATCTGGACTTATCAAAAATTGACGAACCTGAAGTTGACAGGGGAAACATCCGCTTTCCGGACAATCAAAATTACCTGCCGGATTATCACCGCATGGATTTGGGGATCAACTACCGTTTCACCTGGAATACGAGCAGTTTAGAATTGGGAGCCCAGGTATTTAACCTGTTCAACATCAGGAATGTGGGATATGTGCAGTATCTATATGCCCTGGATGATGAGCGGGAAGTAGGGAAGCCTCCCAAGACAGGAATATTCGGGACAGAAACGAATTTACTGCCCCGAACTTTTAGTTTTAGTGCTCAGTGGAAATTTTAGCCTCTGCTAAAAATCAGGACTGCACCACTGCTGAATTTTTGGAGCGCTTGCGTTCGTGCTCTTTGAGCTGGGTTTTGCGGAGGCGAATTGAAGCCGGTGTCACCTCTACGTACTCGTCCTCCTGGATGTATTCCAATGCTTCTTCCAAAGTAAAGCACTTGGGAGGTACCAGTTTCAACTTATCATCAGCTCCTGCTGAGCGCATATTGGTTAGTTTCTTGGTTTTGGTAAGGTTAATCACCAGATCGCCCGGGCGACTGTTTTCACCTACCACCTGTCCTTCGTAAATCTCAACATTGGGTTCCACAAAAAACTTCCCTCTGTCCTGAAGGTTGAAAATACTATAAGGAATAGACTTTCCGGTCTCCATAGAAATCAGAGAACCATTGATTCTACCGGGGATTTCGCCTTTGTGAGCCATGAAATCAATAAATCTGTGGGTCATGGTAGCCTCCCCTGCAGTAGTCGTAAGCATTTGGCTTCTGAGGCCGATAATTCCTCTGGAAGGAATTTCGAACTTCATAATGGCACGGTCTCCCTTGGTCTCCATAGAAGTCAGGGTACCTTTTCTTCTGGTAACCAACTCTATCGCCTTCCCTGAGATATCTTCCGGCAAGTCTATCGTAAGCTCCTCCACAGGTTCACTTAGTACCCCATCGATTCGCTTCATGATTACTTGTGGCTGTCCGATTTGCAGCTCGTATCCTTCCCTACGCATGGTTTCTATCAAAACTGCCAGGTGCAATACGCCTCTTCCGTACACACGGAACGAATCTGAGCTACCTGTATCTTCTACACGCAAAGCGAGGTTCTTTTCCAACTCTTTTTCTAATCTGTCTTTGATGTGTCTGGAAGTAACAAACTTACCCTCCTGACCAAAGAAAGGAGAATCGTTGATGGTAAACAACATGCTCATTGTGGGTTCGTCAATGGCGATGGGCGTCAGCTGCTCAGGGTTTTCAAAATCAGCGATGGTATCTCCGATCTCGAAATCATCAACACCCAGAATGGCACAGATCTCTCCGCCAGATACCTGATCCACTTTGTTTCGGGCAAAGCCCTCGAAAACGAATAGATCTTTTACTTTCCATTTGGAAATGCTGCCGTCTTTTTTTACCAGTGATACCATCTGACCATTTTTCAGCGTCCCTCTGTGAATACGGCCGATAGCCATACGACCCAGGAATTTTGAAAAGTCGATGGAGGTTACCAACATTTGAAGGCTCCCTTCTGCTACCTTAGGAGCTGGGATGTGTTCAATAATGGCATCCAGCAAAGGCAGGATGTTGGTTGTGGGTTGTTTCCAGTCTGTACTCATCCATCCATTTTTGGCAGAGCCAAAAAGAGAAGGAAAATCCAACTGTTCTTCAGTAGCATCGAGGCTGATCATCAAATCAAAGACAGCCTCCTGAGCCTCGTCAGGAGTGCAATTGAGTTTGTCCACCTTATTGATAACGACGATTGGCTTTAAGCCCAATTCGATGGCTTTTTTCAGCACGAAACGCGTCTGCGGCATAGGGCCTTCAAAGGCATCCACCAGGAGCAATACCCCGTCAGCCAGGTTGAGCACGCGTTCTACTTCTCCCCCGAAATCGCTGTGACCAGGGGTATCAATGATATTGATTTTGGTATCCTTATAAGTGATGGATACATTTTTTGAAAGGATCGTAATTCCACGTTCTCTTTCCAGGTCATTGTTGTCCAGGATAAGTTCTCCCGGCGTCTCATGATCTTTGAACAATTGCCCTGACAACAGCATCTTATCAACCAGGGTCGTTTTACCGTGGTCAACGTGGGCAATGATAGCTACATTTCTAATGTTTTGCATTCAATTTTATTTAACCATTACGAAAGGCGCCGCAAAGGTAAGGCAGTTTGCCTGATAAAAGTATATCTCTGTGAAAATTAACGGGGAATTATCAGAAGAGGGGCTTTTAGCATCCCGGTTCTTTCAGAACGAAAGCAACCGGGATAAAAGCTTTGTTACAGGATTCGGAAGCCCTGAACAACCTGATTTTGGGTGTTTGGAGTCGTGACTAAGTCAACGTCTAATCGCATTTTTTCGAATTCCATGGCATAGGTTTCCCTAATGAAACTGCTATTCAGATGCTTATTGGTTAGTTTTCGCTGTCGCAAAAAAGCAC
>JALQTV010000125.1 GCA_023268675.1 Saprospiraceae bacterium
GGAAATGATACGCTGGCTATACGAAGCGTCACGTGCGGGTGTCAAAGTCCAACTGCTGGTCCGAGGCATCTGCTGCCTGAAAGCAGGAGTTCCCGGATTAAGTGAGCACATCACGGCGCTGAGCATTGTAGATCGCTACCTCGAACATGCCAGGGTCTATGTTTTTGCCAACGGCGGAAACCCCAAAACATTTCTCTCCTCAGCCGACTGGATGACCCGAAACCTGGATCGCCGGGTAGAGGTGGCATGGCCGCTTACATCCCCCAAACTTACTTCTGAAATCATGCACTTCCTCCACCTCCAATTGGCAGACAACACCAAAGCAAGGATATTGGATGCCATGCAGCACAATTACTACCAACATTCGGATAAGGATACCAATCAAGTACAATCCCAAAAAGATTTTTACCAGTTTTTAAAGGACAAAACAAATTAATCCGGCCTTTACATTCACTAAACATTGCTGCAATACCTTTGCCCTGAAAAACAAAACGCATCTCAGTGGAAGTACTAAATCCTGTAAGAGATTGGGTTTTCAATAAGGTACATACCGGCAACCTGGTGTACAATACCTGTTGGGAAGACCCAGAATGTGATCGCCAACTACTGTCGCTGGATGAAACCAGTAAAGTCGTCATGATAACAAGCGCAGGTTGCAATGCCCTTGACTACTTGCTGGACAATCCGGAGCAAATTCATTGCATAGACATGAATCCCAGGCAAAATGCCTTGCTAGAACTAAAAAAAGCCTGTTTCGCAGCTATCGACCACTCCAACCTCTTCGCCATTTTCGGCAAAGGAAGACATCCCGACAGTCAATCCATTTACCGGGAAAAAATACGTCCCTCCCTACCCGCTTTTGCTGCGGCATACTGGGATAAAAACCTTCGCTTTTTTAAAGACAAGGGCGTCAGAAAGACCTTTTATCACTTCGGAACTTCAGGTACCTTCGCCTGGTTAGCCCTGCGCTATTTCGCAACAAAGCCCGGCTTGACAGAAAAGATCCATCAAATGTTGAATGCTCAGGATCTGGCTGAGCAAAAAAAACTGTACAAAGAAATCGAGCCCAGCTTGTTGAACCCCATCGTAGAGTGGCTGGTAAACCGCCACGTCACCATGAGCCTCTTGGGAGTACCCCGAAGTCAACAAAAACTGTTCGTGACGAAATACAAAAATGGCGCCTTGGGTTTCATTCGGGAATCTCTTGAAAAAGTATTCACCCAACTCCCATTGGACAACAATTACTTCTGGAGAGTGTACCTGGAAGGCGCTTATTCTGAATCCTGCTGCCCCAACTATCTGGCTGCAGAAAACTTTGATATCCTGAGAAACCGGGTATCCCATATTTCTACACACACCTGCAAGGTATCTGAGTTCCTGAAAAATAACCCGGGAACTTACAGCCATTTCATCCTGTTGGACCACCAGGATTGGCTTGCAGCCAATGATGTAGAAGCCCTGGAAGAAGAATGGCATTATATCCTTCAAAATAGTAAGCCGGGAACTAAAATATTAATGCGATCGGCTGCGGAGCATATAGATTTCTTTCCTGACTTCGTCAAAAAAAGAGTAAACTTTGCCTCCAGCAACGACACATTGCAAGAAATACACCACCGGGATCGCGTAGGAACCTATGCCAGCGTTTATCTCGGAACTGTACTATAAAATCTCCTATGCAACATTCCAATACTTCTTCGGCCTCCGGCCAAAATCAGACCATGCGGAACTATTACCGCTTTCAGTCTCGTATTTACGACCTGACTCGCTGGACTTTTCTGTTTGGCCGAAAGCATATCGTAAAACAATTTCCCATGCAAGCTGAAGAAGAAGTGCACATTCTGGAAATAGGCTGTGGTACCGGATTCAACCTCAGAAATATGGCTTCCCGCTACCCAAAAGCTCACTTCACCGCTTTTGATGTGTCACCCGATATGATACGGCTGACACAAAAAAACACCCGCGCATTCAGCGAAAGGATCAAATTGATTGAGGCACCCTATGACCCGGAAAATGCCGCAGATATAGCGCCGGCAGACCTCGTTCTGTTTTCGTATTCGCTTACCATGATCAATCCACAATGGAGTGCACTCATAGAATTAGCTGTAAAAAATCTCAAGCCGGGAGCTTACATCGCAGTCGTTGATTTTCACGATGCTGCATTTCCCTGGTTTAAAAAACACATGGGCAACAACCATGTAAGAATGGATGGACACCTGCTCCCCTTCCTGGAAAAATGGAGCTTACCCGTCGTAAAATCGGTAAAAAAAGCTTACTTCGGCATCTGGGAATATATGCTCTTCATTGGTAAAAAACCCACATCTTAATTACTTTCAAGTTCTGCGACAGCCCAGCCAAATGTTTTTCGAAAAATTAAAAAATTGCAGAACTTGATAAACGTAGAAAATATATACCGGGCTAAAATCCGGTTGAAAGACATTGTAGAACCGACCCCCCTGACCTATAATCACAATTTATCTGAAAAGTATCAGTGCACTGTTTTACTGAAAAGAGAAGACTTGCAGATCGTAAGATCCTACAAAATCAGGGGAGCTTACAACAAAATGTCTCAACTCCCTGAAGAGCAGTTGAAAAATGGCATTACTTGTGCCAGTGCAGGCAACCACGCACAGGGAGTAGCTTATGCCTGCAACCAGATGAAAGTACACGGGCATATTTTCATGCCGGCAGTCACTCCGCAACAGAAAATTTCCAAGGTCAAAGGCTTTGGAAAATCCTATGTAGATGTCATCCTTCATGGCGACACCTTCGACGATGCGTATCACCGCGCTAAAATATTCACCGAACAGGAAAACAAAACCTTCATCCACCCCTTCAACGATGAAAAAATAATTGAAGGACAGGGAACCGTTGGGCTGGAAATCCTGGAATCCTGCGACAAAACCATAGATTATGTCTTTGCAGGAGTAGGTGGAGGCGGGCTGATATCAGGCCTGGGAAGCTGCTTCCGGCAAATAAGTCCCCTGACAAAAATCATAGGCGTGGAGCCCGCCGGCGCCCCGGCGATGTACACTTCCCTCAGACAAGGCAAGGTCGTAAGCCTGGACAGCATAGATAATTTCGTTGACGGAGCCGCTGTAAAAAAAGTTGGAGAACTCACCTTTCAGCTCGCACAGGAAGTGGTCGATGACATGCTACTCGTCAATGAGGGCCGGGTATGTACCACCATCCTCCAATTGTACAACGAAGAAGGGATTGTGGTGGAACCTGCAGGAGCTTTGGCCATTGCAGCACTGGATCAGTACCGCGAACAAATCAAGGGAAAAACAGTAGTCTGCGTGGTGAGTGGCAGCAACAACGATATTACCAGAACAGAAGAAATCAAAGAAAGGTCTTTGTTGTATGAAGGGCTCAAACACTATTTCATCATCAGGTTTCCCCAGCGGCCGGGGGCGCTGAGAGAATTTCTGAACAATGTCCTGGGCCCACAGGATGATATTACTCACTTTGAATATACCAAAAAACACAACCGGGAATTGGGACCTGCTATCATAGGTGTTTTGTTGCAGGATCCGGGGGATTATGAGCCCCTTTTGGAGCGGATGAACCAATACAACATCAATTACCAGACCATCAACGACCAGGAATTGTTGTTTGGGCTGCTTATTTGATTTTTTTGCGCTTTACCATTCGGCTGAAATTGCTGGGCAGCAACCTCAATTTTTCGCCACTTAGTTTCTCAAGGCCATAAGCCAAAAAAATGTAAAACTCGGTTACCCCTGGTACCGGCACAAAAAAGAGGGTAAAAAAAGGAAGGAAACGCGGCAGGTCCTTGATCTGCTCGAAAGCCTGCAAAATGGCTTCTTCGGAAGGCAATTCCTCTACATCGCCCTTGCGAAGTTGTTGTTTCAGCAAGCGACCGATAACAGTCGCCATATCGCGTGTTTCGAGGTATTCTTGTTTGGCTGCCATGCCAATGCTGTTCATATTCTCCTCAAAAGCATGCATCAGCAGCAACCAGCTCCCTTTTCTGAGGTCTACAAAATTAAGTCGGGATGCATGTTTGATCAGAAAGCTTCCCATATCCACTTTTGCCTCGTAGGATTCGGTCTGACTCAGTCCCAATTTTTTGGCAAGTGCCTCCGCAAAAACCTGTTCTTCTTTTGAATATTCCTGATCTGCCAGCAAAGCCAACAGCGCTGTATCCAACACATAGCGCCTGGCCAGGTGGTCAAGCTCCGGAAAATGGATCTGATGAAGGGTAATGCCACTGTTCATCCAACGAGCAATGCGCTGGCGGGTAGATTTCGGAAAGAGCCGGGCCGATTTTAAAAAATGATGCTGCAAGAGTTTCTCCCTCCGGGAAATGGTCCGGTCGCTGTAAAAAGCAGCAATGATGACGCGCTGAGTAAGTAACTTCAAGGTTTTCTTTTCTTCGACCAGTGCGGCAAACCAAGTCTGATCGTAAGCCTTTCCCGCTATCATGTCTCGTACATACGTCAAAAAGAAATACCAATCCCAAAACAAATGGCTGTTGATCCCTTTCTTCGAAAAATCCAGCCAACTGCGCCGGAAAGAAACCCGCTTGAAAATGAGGTCTTCTATGCTGTCCGACTTATTCGGATCCTGTACCTCACCCTGTCCAAAATAATAACTTTGAATCCAGGCCGCTGCAAGCTGCGTTTTGGCAGATAGATCCATGGCTTCCAATACATCCAGTTCCTTTAAGGCCGTAAACATCAGCATGTCCAATAAAATGTACCTTGCGAGCCTGTCGGCAGGGAGCTGTTTGTAAGATTCGTCCGTAAAAGGATAGACCACCGGGAATCCATAGATCAGGCCACTGTATTGCAACATCGGATAGTAGGCGTTTCCTGCACTAATGGTGGCTGCCTGAGGACTTATCTCTTCCCAGGGCAGTACATCCAATACCAGAGGTACAGCTTGCCGATGTTGGAGATACTCATCAAACCAACGCCGCCGTGACTTGAACAAAGCCATGATAATTATAAAGATGTATCCGTGATCTCCAGAATATAATCGAAATCTTCCCGGGTCACAGGCATCACAGACAGACGGCTGTTGCGAATGAGGGGCAGTTCCTGTAAGACCGGATCCGCTTTGATGGCAGCAAGACTAAGTGGCCGGGTAAGTGTTTTGACCGGAACAAAATCTACTACAGACCAATCGCCTGATGTAGCAGTAGGATCCGGGTAGTGTTCTTTGGACACCTTACAGACCCCTACGATGGCTTTGTCGGAAAGGCTGTGATAAAACAATGCCAGATCGCCTGTCTTCATAGCTCTGAGGTTGTTCCGCGCAGCATAATTTCTCACGCCATCCCACATGGTAACCCCGTCTTTTTCCAGGTCCTGGTAAGAGAAAGCTTCAGGTTCGGACTTGATCAACCAGCAATTCATCAGTTTCAGGTTTTGGTTCAAAGGTACTAAAAATTGACGCAAGTAAACATAAAGCAGCCGCGGGAACAAGGAAAGTTCAACTTTACAAAAGGTAGGGTTGTTCCATAAGATATTTTTTCTCATTTTTGGGAACTTTTTTCTGTAAAAAAACTTACATGGATCCAAAATTCAAGGTAACTGAACAAGATTCTCATTACCGCCACCTCGAAAAGATGAGTACTTCAGAGTTGTTGTACAACATCAACAGAGAGGACAAGACCGTAGCAGAGGCAGTACATGAGGCAATCCCTGCTATGATTCCACTCATTGACATCATCGCTGAGAAAATGAAGGAAGGAGGCAGGCTTTTCTACATCGGTGCCGGTACCAGCGGCAGGCTGGGGATCCTGGATGCCAGCGAGTGCCCTCCTACCTTTGGCGTACCCGAAGGATGGGTAGTGGGTGTTATGGCCGGTGGAGATACCGCCATCAGAAAAGCGGTAGAAAATGCCGAAGATAGCAAAGTTCAAGCCTGGCTGGACCTCGAAAAGCACATGATCAATAAGGGAGACGTAGTGATAGGCATCGCTGCTTCAGGAACCACTCCCTATGTAGTGGAAGGATTGAGAAAATGTCAGGAAAACAATATCATCACGGCCTGCATTACCTGTAACAACCAGACCCCCCTAAGCAAAGTGGCTGATTTCCCCATAGAAATCATTGTAGGACCTGAATTTGTAACAGGAAGTACCCGAATGAAAGCAGGAACCGCACAGAAACTGGCACTAAACATGATTTCTACCTGTGCCATGATCAAACTGGGACGCGTTCAGGATAATAAAATGGTAGATATGCAAATCAGCAATTCCAAATTGCGCGACCGAGCTGCTAAAATGATACAGAATAGCCTGGAAATTCCCTACGAACAGGCACTCAATTTACTGGATGAACATGGAAGCGTGCGCATGGCCATAGACAGCCAGCACTAAGCACCGTATTTCCACTGTTTGAAAACATCCCAGACTACTACTCCGAGACAAACAGCAATATTGAGCGAATGTTTGGTGCCAAACTGAGGCACCTCCAGGCAGGCATCTACCAGGGCCATGGCCTCTTCGCTCACTCCTTCCACTTCGTTGCCAAAAACCAGGGCCAGCGGTTTGCCCGGCGGTATTTTAAAATCTTGCAGGGCTGTACTGCCCTCTGCCTGTTCTACCGCACAAACCCAATACCCTTTTTCCTGTAACTCCAAAATAGCCCGGCTTGTTTTGTCCACATACTCCCAAGTGACAGACTCCGTAGCGCCGATGGCTGTTTTCAGAATTTCCCGATGCGGAGGAGTGGCTGTTATCCCACACAAATAAATCTTTTCTATGGCAAAAGCATCTGCTGTGCGAAAAGCCGATCCTGTATTCAAAGCAGACCTGATGTTGTCCAAAACCAGCACCAGGGGTGTTTTTTCGCCTGCGGCAAAATCCTCTACAGACTTTCGCTGCAATTCTTTGATTGTCAACTTCCTCATGAATCAATTCATTTTTTCTTTTCATACAAAATTACCTGTACCGGCCAATTGCCTAATGCTTTCCGGTGTATCCATTTTTCGCGAAGCGCTGCCAATTCTTCATCGGTGAAGTCATTCATGATGTTGGCATAAAAAACAAAGGATTGCCTCTCAAGGTCTTTTTCCAGCATGCCTCGCTTGTCCTCTGACAAATCGCGGTGGTCCAGGGGGCCTATTTCCGGAAAGGCAGTTCCCGTACTATCCGGTTCAATCCCCTCCGATTCCATGTATTCCAGCATTTTTTGGCGAAGCCTGTAATAAGGTACATGTGCAAGGGTAGCATCCCAACCCTGTGCTATGGCCGGCGGATATACCCACAAATTGCCCAATGCCAACCCTGTCAGTGCCAGCCAGGCTATTTTTTTGGCGTAAGCCGAAAACCTTAATTGTCCCAAAAGGTGGATGAAAACCAGTGTCAGAGACAGGAAAAAAGGTAAAAAGTATCGGTGGGCGGACAAATGTGCATACCCTACAACTACAGGGAAAAAGACCAGGGCCAGAAAAAAAGGCAGCGCAAAAAGCCGGATCAGTGCGTTTGTCCGGGGCAAACGATACCATAAAATACCCAGTCCCAAAAGCAGAAACAGGCGGCCAAAGTCCACTATCCTCCAAAGTAGGATGATGGCATTTTTGAAAAGACCGGCTGCCTCGCCAATGCCGGAGAAGCTGGGTGCCCAGGGAGAATCTCCGTGATAGCCTATCCACCCTTTCTGCCAATAGTGCCAACCCAGAAAAGCCAAGGACAATCCTACTCCGGGGACATATTTCAAAGATTGACGAAACAATTGCGACAAATTTCCGGGACGATTGGACCACATTTCGTACAAAAACAAGCCAAAAACCGTCATCATGCCTCGCATACTGATCAGCGAAAGTACAAATACCCCAATGACTACATAGCCTGAGCGATTCGTTTGAAAGCCATGCAAAACCAGCAGAAAGCCAAAGACCAGGATGAGGTCCGGGCTGACGAGGAACGTTTGTCCTGCCAAAACGGGGTCCAACCAAAACAAAAACAAAAGCCAGAAAATATTTTTTTCCGATTGG
>JALQTV010000126.1 GCA_023268675.1 Saprospiraceae bacterium
TTTAGCCCATTTTTTCGCGCAAGCGCCATTTTCACCTCCTTGATGACCCACTCCGAATTCCTCGCATTGCTTGACCAAAAGAGCAAAAACAAATCACATTTTTTGATGTGTGCTTCCAGGGCGGGGCTCCATTCCTCTCCGGAGGAAAGGCTAATGATATCCATAAAAAATGCCTGATCAAAAACCTTGAGCATCTGTACCCGGCTCAAGACCTTTTCCCTATCCCTGGAAGAATAGGAAACAAAAGCATAATTGTAACGTTTAGCTGCCACACCTTCCGGCACCATTGCCTCCGCGACTGCTGTAACCTGTGTTGCTATTTTTACGAAAAAGGAAATCTCACCCACAGGCATGGGAGTTTCGACTATGTCACGGTAAACCCGCAGGGTAAAAAAGAGCTTGTTGCGATCATAATCCGCCGGCACCTCTATCAGAAATTGCAGCGACAGTTTGTTTCCCTGCCAGCTCGTATGCTGCGTTTGCTCGATGATGTCGGAAGACCTGGGTATCAGGACCAATCGCAACCGATCTCCTGCTTGCAAGGGCACTCCCAGTTGGGCGTATTGCCGCAGCGTTGCCGAATCATCTACACTAATTGCCAATTTATTGACCTGCTCGTCTTCCCCCAATAAATGCAGCCAGGTCTGTACCATCAAGGTATCTCCTTTTGCTGCTTCGGGTGGTGCATATACGCTGCAAGCGACCGTATCCCCCTCCCGAGCCGCCAGGCCTTCTTCCCGCACTGCTCCCTCTTCTTCCAGTTCATCCATGGATTTGACATCCCCTCTGCTGCTTTCGTCTTTGAATGAAATGTGGGCATCGCGAATCTGCATATCACTCACCGATGCCTTTTCCAAGATGGATTTATCCAGTTGAGAGACAGAAAAAACAGGTTTGATTAAGGTAGTTTGATTGAAATCCGGTTTATCCAGAAAGGCCTCGAAAAAGTCAATCTTGTCGAGTGTGGCTTCGCCAAAATTAACCTCCGTCAGGCGTGCTCCGGAAAAATTGCAGCCTTCCATACTTGTCTCTGCAAAACAAGTATGTCTCAAATCAGCCTTGCGAAAGTCGCAGTTTGTCAGCTTTGCTTTTGTAAAATCGGCCTCAGAAAAATCAGCTCCCACCCCACTAACCTTCTTCCAGTTGACTGCAATCAAAATAGCTCCCTCCAACAAGGCAGCATCCAACCCAATGTTTTGCCATTGAGCCCCTTTTAGATTCGCCCCATTCAGATTGATATTTTCCAGGTTTTGATCCTTTAGCACCAGGCCTTCCAGATCGGGTTGAACATCAGGATTGTCAAGCCGCCATTGGTTCCAGTTTTCTACCCCGGAAAGCAGTATTTCAATATGTTTGGAGTTGGCCATAATATCTGTTTTTCTAAAAATACAGCTTTTACCTTGAATTGGTGCTGATTATCTCAATTCCCGGGGATTTACATGTCTGCTTCTGATCTTGTCCCCTTCTTGTCGAACCTCCCTTTGTTTTTTCATCCCCCAAAGCTGGTCCGCGGCCTGGCGCGAAGCCTTCTCAAAGTTTACAATGGGAGCCGGATAATCGACTCCCGGTCTGCATTGGTACAGTTCCTGCTCCATAAGGGACAATTTCCAGGGCTCATGTACCAGTGCCCCCGGAACTTTAGCCAGTTCAGGAACCCATTTTCGCACAAAATCCCCCTGAGGATCATGTTTGAGACCATTTTTTACCGGATTGTAAATCCTTATCTCATGGATTCCCGTCACTCCGGCCTGCATCTGAATTTGAGGATAATGAATGCCCGGTTCAAAATCGAGGAATTGTCGGGCCAGAAAATGAGCTCCGGATTGCCAGGGTTGCCATAGGGTATGTGTCAGAAAAGAAACCAACATGGCTCTCATGCGGAAATTGATGTATCCTGTTTTTACCAGGCAGCGCATCGCAGCGTCAACCAGTGGAAAGCCTGTTTTTCCTTCCATCCAGGCCTGAAGTTTTTTTGCATCCTCGGCGCGGGACAATTGATCATAAGCTCGGTTGAAGTTTTCAAATTCTATCCTGCATTCGCTCTCAAACTTTTGGATGAAATGATCGCGCCAGCGAAGGCGCGACAGGAAATTCTCTCTGTTCCAGCGACTGGCTCCTGAAGGATGTGAGTGGACAAACTGATAGACTTCCCGAAGGGAAAGATTGCCCCAGGCCAGATATGGTGAGAGCCGGCTGCAATGGAAACGACTTTCTCCCGGACGCGAGATGTTTTGCATGTAAGCGGCCATGCGTTCCTCCAGAAAACTTTGAAGGTAGCGGATGGCATAATTTCGCCCGCCAGGTTGCATGTCGCGGCAATCTTCCTCGTATGCTTTCGGAAAAGTATTGGGGAATCCGGGCATTTCTATGCAAGCAGGCACAAGTTTTTCTAAAGAAATGGTCGCTGGCTTTGTTTTCATGTAACTGTACCAATCTTCCACCCATTGCTTCCTATTCTTGAGTCCCCGGCGGATGCCGGAAAAAGAAGACTCGTTCCAGGGAATGCCCTTTTCCTGGAAAAAATGTTGCAAATCCAGATCTCTCTCGTAAGTAAGCCTTAATCCTACTTCCTGATGCGAATAAACCCCGACGATTTCATACCTCTCCGACAGTTGAGAGAAAAACTTTTTGGCGCTAGCCTGAAAAATCTGGACGGAGACACCATAATCCTGCAATTGTCGGTTCATGTCCTGAATAGACTGCCTGATAAAGCGCCAGTGGCGAATATCATAAGCCGGATGCTCCATCAATTCAGGTTCCAACAGAAACAACAACAGCGTTGGAACCCCCCTCTTCACAGCATTGAGCAAAGGTTCGTGGTCACTCAGACGAAGATCCCGCTTAAACCAGACTACCTGTATAGCATTCATTCCAAGAGATACAGCTGCTCCGGTAAAAAGGTTCACAAGGGCGGAATCTGCCACCAATCACCTGTAGACCTTTTGTTGTATTAATTGTGTTTTAAGTTTTTAGAAATTCCGGAAATCGGGAATATATCCCGAATAAATTTAGGTATATTTGAAAAAACACCATCAATCATGCAATGGCGAAGACTCAATGGTCAAAAAATTGAAGACAGTCTGTTATTAGCCGTCGAAAATGCAATCAAGCAAGAACAGGCTGCGGGCAACAAGCTTAAAGTTTGTATCGGTACGGATTCTCAGGTAAGAAGTGAAGTCATTGAATTTGCTACCGTCATAGTCTTTCTGCGAAAGAAAAAAGGAGGTTTCATGTTTATTTCTAACAACAAGACCTTCAAAAAAATGAGTCTAAAGGAAAGAATGATCAATGAAGTGGCAAAGTCGGTAGAGGTGGCCTACAGCCTTTGTGACCTTTTGGACAAATACGATGTGGAGCTGGAAGTCCATGCAGATATCAATACTGACCCACTCTTCGAATCCAATACCGCCTTGAAGGAAGCCATGGGTTACATCTTGGGCATGGGTTTTGTATTCAAAGCCAAGCCCGATGCTTTCGCCAGCAGCTCCTGTGCTGATAAAATGGTCTGATTTACAAAAAACTGATTGCCCGTGGCAAGTGATTTGATTTTTGTTTATGGAACCCTGATGCAAAAAATAGGTTCCCCAATGGCTAGTTTCCTTCAATCCAACGCTGTTTTTTCAGGCGAAGCCTGGATTCCGGGTACACTCTATGACACTGGCCAGTATCCAGGTTTGGTGTGTCAATCAGCAAGTCCCGAAAAAGTCTGGGGAGAAATTTTCACCATCGAGAACCCCGAATATGTCCTCGAAATCCTTGATGGATATGAAGGCATCTTTGGCAAAGATACAGACGAATATCGACGTAGTCTTTTGCCTGTCTTCCAAGGAGAGGCCGTGCTACATTGTTGGGTTTACGAGTGGGCCCGGGGGTATCAGGGCATGCCTGTGATACCCGATGGAAGGTACGAATCGTATTTTGCTCAAAAGGAATCACATATCCGCTTTGCAAAATCCGGGGAAGGTGTTTGACCTGCTTCTAATAAAAATAAGTTGTACCGTCAAAGATTACGGGCTTCATCCGGGCTCAATTGCTGATCTCCCAAATTTTTTTGTCGCGGCATTCCAGCACTCTGGCAGGAAAGGCATCCATGACCAACTTGTCATGAGTAGCAAAAAGAACTGCCGTATTGTACTCGACAGCCAAGTTGCGCATGAGTCGGATGATTTCTGTGGAGGTCTCCGGGTCCAGGTTGCCAGTTGGCTCATCAGCGATCAACAATTCAGGTTTGTTGAGCAGTGCCCTGGCAATGGCCACTCGCTGTTGTTCTCCCCCTGACAATTCATAAGGCATCTTGTGCCCCAGCGCACTCAGGTTCACCTGTTCCAACACTTCGGCTACCCTGTGCATTATTTTTGTTTTTCCCTTCCAATCAGTAGCCTGCAAAACGAAGGCCAGGTTATCTTGGACATTTCTGTCTGTAAGTAGGTTGAAATCCTGAAAAACCATGCCCAATTTTCTGCGAAGCAGCGGTATGTTTTTGCGATGGAGACTGCTCAAATCAAAACCGGCCACCTGCCCTTTTCCCCCCATCAAAGGAAGGGCTCCATAAAGTGTTTTCAACAAGGTGGACTTTCCCGATCCGGTTTTCCCGATGAGATAGGTAAACTCTCCACGGAATACCGAAAGAGAGATGCCCTCCAGTATCGGCATTTTTTGATGGCCTATGACAGCCTCCCGAAGCATAACGATGACATTATCCATAAGCGGTCTGAACTTTCACCATCGGTGCATAACAACAGGCAGGCACCAAACTAAAAAAGAGCAAAGGTGTTATCTGATAAGTAAATTTCTTTGCAAAGATAGGCTTAATAATTTTCGGGCTTATATATTTACGTTCAAAAGAAGCATTCATGAAAAAAATATACATCTTAGCCGTCCTCATGATCGTGGCAGCAATTGCCATCCTGACCAGTGCTGCTGATGATATGAGTACTTATTCTACCTTCGCTGATGCTGATGCCAGTGGCCAAAAAGTCAAAATTGCAGGACAATTGTCCAAAGACAAGGAAATGGTTTACGACCCGCAAATCGATCCCAACTATTTCAGTTTTTACATGAAGGACGCTGAAGGCGCAGAAAGAAAAGTAGTTTTGTTGGGTACCAAGCCACAAGATTTCGAATTATCTGAGCAACTGGTCCTCACCGGTAAAGTCAGTGGCGATGAATTTGTAGCTACAGAAATGCTGATGAAATGTCCTTCCAAATACAAGGACGAAGAAGTATATATCCGCGAAGAAATATAAATTCCTAGGCTTTCTGAAACTATCCAAACAGATATATGGAAACGATTCAATATATCGGTGAACATCTATTGCCGGGTAACCTTGGCCAGTTGTCACTGTATGCAGGATTTACCGCAAGTTTACTCGCAGCGTTCGCCTGGTTTATGGCGACGCAAAGACGCCAATTGCCCGAAGCTGGCAATTGGGATAAAATTGGCCGCATAGCCTTCCTGGTGCACAGCGCGGGTATTCTGAGTGTCATTGGGGTAATCTTCTACCTGATGATCAATCGCTATTTTGAATACCAATATGTACAAGCGCATGTCTCTGACGATCTGCCTATGAAATACATCTTTTCTGCCTTCTGGGAAGGACAGGAAGGAAGTTTTCTGCTTTGGATGTTTTGGCATGTGGTACTGGGGCTCGTACTGATTTTCCGTCCCGGAAAATTTACCGCACCGGTCATGAGCGTGCTATCCTTGGTACAGGTTTTGATCGGAACCATGTTGTTGGGAATTTATATCGGTTTGGGAGAGGAACCTTTCAAATTGGGCAGCAATCCACTGCTATTATTGCGTGACACCGTTCAAGCTCCTATATTTTCCAATGCCAACTACGTCAGTTTGTTGCAAGGGACAGGACTGAACCCTCTGCTACAAAACTACTGGATGACCATACACCCACCTACCCTCTTCCTTGGATTTGCGTCAACCACCATTCCGTTTTGCTTTGCGGCGGCAGGCCTTTGGTTAAAAGATTATCAGGGATGGATCAAACCGGTATTGCCCTGGGCATTGTTTTCTGGAGCTATTCTGGGGCTGGGAATCCTCATGGGGGGTGCCTGGGCTTACGAAGCATTGACATTTGGCGGGTATTGGGCCTGGGATCCTGTGGAAAATATGTCCCTGGTCCCCTGGCTAATACTGATTGCCGGCATTCACGCCAATTTGATTGCCAAAAACACCCGCCATTCTATCCGCAGTACTTACGTTTATTACGCATTGACATTCATATTGATCCTTTATTCTACCTTCCTTACCCGCAGCGGTGTGCTGGGAGATACCAGTGTCCATGCGTTCACGGAAATGGGATTGGAATGGCAATTGATAGCCTTCATTGTCATTTTCCTGGGGATTTCAATAGCACAACTGTTCAGACACTACAAACACATTCCAGCGCCTGAGAAGGAAGAACCTACCGGTTCAAGGGAGTTCTGGATGTTTATAGGTACACTCATCTTACTTTTCTCAGGTGTTATTATTACAGGCTCTACCTCACTCCCTGTTTACAACAAAATCAGACAGTTTTTTGACCCCATGTATCTGGGAAGTGTCATCACTGATCCCATCCCACATTACAACAAATACCAGATCTGGATAGCTGTTTTCATAAGTTTCTTGTCCGGTTTGGCTCAATTCATGCGCTATAAGGAACCCAATTGGTCAAAAAATGCAGCCTCTTTCTGGAAGCACAGCGGTATAAGCCTTGGAATTGCACTGGTATTGACTCTTATCAGTTATGGCTGGCTCAAAGGTTGGTCTTGGCAATATTCCATACTCATGTTCGCAGGTTTCTTTGCGGTAAGCAGCAACCTCGATTACTTACTGTTCTATCTCCGAGGCAATATGAAGAAGGCTGGTGCTTCTTTTTCACATGTAGGATTCGGCCTCATGATTGTAGGCATTTTGGCCTCAGGCCTAAACCAAAGAATCATTTCCTCCAATCCTTTCATGATGCAGGGTCTGATTGAAGGAGCCGAGGACGACAGTTCGCGCAGAAATCTTTTGCTTTTCAGAGGGGTGCCTATGAAAGTCAAGGATTATACCATTACCTATACCGGAGATAGCATCAACAACCTTACGCGAACGTATTTCGTAAATTACAAACGACATGCAGAAGACGGCTCCGTAGTTGAAGAATTTGATCTGTCTCCAAACATTCTTTACAACAAAGAATTTTCGGCGATAGCCGCTTACAACCCCTCCACCAAAAGATACCTGACCAAGGATATCTTCACGCACATCCCTGCACTTCCAAAGGTCGAACAGGACATCAACTACCGCAGAGAACGCGAAGACAGCCTAAACTACAAGCCACTCAGCTTATCTGCCAATCAGACCATCACATACATTGACACTGTAGCCATTCCTGATCAGGATACCTTCCTGACCAGAACCTATACCTTGCAACTCTCAGATATCAGCAGAAAACCCACACATGAGGACTACGAACCTCAAGCCGGCGACCTTGCTATAGGAGCAACGCTGCAGGTCAGTCGTTCCGATGACGACAGCGTATATACCGTCAATCCGGTAGTCGTACTCAGAGGAGACTTCATCTATGCTTATCCGCATCAGATCAACGAGTTGAATGCAAAAATCCGAATTCCGGAAACCGTTTTTGAAACTTACTTCATCAACGAAGAAAGCCTGAATTACGAATCCCATACGCTCAAACCGGGTCAGGAGATCGCCGTCGAGGGCTTCAATATCAAACTGGAAGGATTTCGCAGAAATCCGGAGCACCCTATGTATTTGCCGGAAGAAGGTGACATAGCCGTAGGGGCTACCATTGTAGCCAGTACAGCTGATGGCAGCAGCCAGCAACTCGAACCGGTATTCTTCATCCGGAATAACCGCCCCTTCAACATCAAAGACGAGTGGACAGGTCGAGGTTTAAACCTTCGTTTTGCCAGTCTGGATCCGGAGACAGAAAG
>JALQTV010000127.1 GCA_023268675.1 Saprospiraceae bacterium
TACTATTTCCAAACCATACAAAAACCAGATAGCGCCCAATATTACTTCGAAAACGTTCTGTCTGAATATCCGGAAGATGCTATTGATGAGATAAAAGGTCTGACTCACAAAATACTTGGGGCCATTCAGGCACAAGCAGGCCATCACGACGAAGCCATAGAAAATCTATTATTGGCCTTACACATCTATAATAATCTGAACAATGCGGAGGACAAGTTAAAAACACAAAGCCTGCTGGCATTGGAATATTGCGCCATAGAAAACCATACATCCTTCGAAGAGCTGGCTACTCAAGCCTATCAGATCTTCAATGCCTCCCGGCAATTCATTACAGACCCCGAGGTTTTTCTATACCTTGGAAAATTAAAATTGACCTCAAACCCAGACTCCGCACAATGGTTTTTTGATCAAGGAATGAAACTTAGCAACAACCGGCCTACAGCTTCAACGACGATAAAGCTACAATACCAATCTGCCAAAAGATTATATGACCAGGGCCAATACACCGAAGCCGGTATGTTGCTTGAGAATATCAATAGCAGGCTCGTGAACAAGCATGATCCTTTCAGTCGTGTGCTTACCTTCAACCTGCTGTCAGCCATTGCACTATCCCAAAATAAAACCAGTTTAGCTGAAAAATTAGTTGACAGTTCATTGCACTATCTGACCCTACTACCCTACTCGGACCTCACCCTTGCAACCATGCAAATGAAGCGAGAAGTCGCTTGGCAAAATGGCAGCTCATCGGCTATTCTGACTACCCTCAACAATAAAATTGACAGCCTGCAAACAGAAAAAAAGAAAAGACAGTTAGCAGGCACAATTAAAATAGTAAACAAAGCTCGCGAAAAAGCATCCCTCTCCTTTCAAAACGATTTACTCAAACTCGAGATAGATGCTCAAAAAAAGCAGATTACACTGCGTTTTTTATGGATCGCAATAACAATTGCCGGAGCAATCAGCCTATATCTGATTTTTCAAAAAATAAAAAAAACCACCCTGGCAAAGGAGTATACTGTCCGCGCACTACTCAAACGTTATGAAATGGAAATATTAGACCAGGTAGCTCTTGAAAAAGGAAAGAATAACCAACAATTACCAGATGAATTCGAACAAAAATTGAAGGATCTTTTCGAAGAACAAAAGATTTATCTGGATCCAGACCTTAAGGTCGAACAAGTAGCCAGCGAATTAAATTTATCTTACAAGCAATTCAAGGAATTCTTAGCGAGAAAGTACCAGGTTTCCTTCAAACAATACGTAAATCAATACCGAATTGACCATGCCAAAAAGATAATGCTTGCTCCTTCCTACAATCACTTATCCATAGAAGGCATTGCAATGGAGTCGGGCTTTGGAACCAAACAAAGTTTTTACAGGGCTTTCCAGCAATTTGTTGGTTTGAAGCCAGGCGAATTCAAAGAAATGTCCATAGATTCATAACTATGAGCTTGAACCAATTAAAATCTCTATGTTTGAATGTGCCAAAAAACAGGAAGACTTCAATCCGTCATTTTGCGCCACGCATCTTTTTGTTATTTTGGATTTGGTCTAGCCCCAGCTTATCCTCAGCACAGGAAATAGACCCACTGCCAACCAGCTATCAGGGCCCCAAGGAACTTAGTCAGCTTATGACGCAGATTGAAAAACTGCAAATTGAGTACCCCGATTCATGCATAACACTTATTGATTCCACCCTGTCTGTTATCAAAACCAACAAATGGAACGAACAAGAAATTGAAGTCCTACTTTATCTTAAAAAAGGGGATGCCTTAAAGACACTTGGTGACCAGAAACTTGCCCTACAACAATATCTACAAGGCCGCTTGATTGCGACTTCAATTCAAGACAAGTACTATCTTGCCAAAACCAACTATTCCATTGCCTCTTACTACAGCTACTTTTATCAGGATGAATTTGCGAGGCCCTACCTTGAGGAAGCTACAGATTTTTTTGAAAACCATACCCTTTATTCGGAATCCGGGATGGTATTTCAGGAACTTGGCCAATTATATTTAACGCAAAACGACCAAATCAATGCCTTGTTTTACCTGGAGAAAGCAAGGGACATATATTCACTCCAAAGGGATACCCTCAAAACAGTTTCTGTAATGTCAGATTTGGGATACTGTTACAACCAATTTGACCTGACCGAAAAAGGCAAGATAGTTTCAAGACAAGCACTTGGAATGATCCGCAATAATTCCAATCCTAAATCTTTTTACCGGGAACTTAGCAGCATTGCTATCAATTACAAATACTACAACCCGGATTCCGCTCAAATTTTATACGAAGAATCCATAACATGGGCTTCCGGCAAAGAAGACTCCCTTACGACCATTATTTCTAAGTACAACTATGCCAATGTCCTTATGGATTTGGAAAAATTTCCGGAAGCAAGGAGCGAACTCAGCGCAGTGGAAGATTATTGTAGGAGAAATGATATACCTATGGGCATTATTATGGCAACCTTAGGCTATGCTTACTATGATACAAAAACAGGCAATATTCCCCGTGCAATCAAAAAGTTTGAAAATGCCTTAAAACAAATGGAACAGCACGGCATCAACTACTTTCAAAATGTAGTCTATGAAAATTTATTTGAGTGTTATACCCTGCTGGGCAATTCCGCTGAGGCAGCTCAAATTAATTTAATTCTTGACAGTCTTAAAGCTGCTGAAAACTCAGACAAACTGAGTAGGATGTACGAATTTAGCCAACAGGCAATGTTGGTGGAAAACGAATCAAATGAGAAATACCTGCTGGAAAAAAATAAAAAGCTGCTACTCAAAAGGACAAAGCTGCAAAAAAACATCCTTCAATTCATAGTAATTTTGCTCATTATTGCTTTGATATTCTGGAGCAGGATTATCATCATTCGGCGTCAAAGAACCGCTTCTGCCCAAATATTATTGAAACAATACAAAGAGGAGCGCACAAGCACAATAGCAAAACAGGAACAAAGACCATTTATTGAGGAGGCAAAGTTACTTCGTCACTTTTTTGAAACAGAAAAAATCTTCCTTGACCCTAATTTAAAAGTAGAACAATTACAAGAAGGTCTAAATCTCACCTATAGAGATTTACAACAACTAATTAACACTGAATATGGTTTGAATTTCTCCGAATTAGTCAATAAATACAGGGTGGAAACAGCCAAAACAATGCTGGCTGATCCCATTCTTGCAAATGTAACCATAGATGAAATTTCCAGCCAATCCGGTTTTGGAACAAGGCAACGTTTTTACAAAGCTTTCCAAAAAACCACAGGAGTAAGTCCCGGCGATTTCAGGAAACATATGCTCCAAGCTCAGACAAGTAGCACTAAAAAGCAATCCTAAAAAAAGTTCCCCCAAATTCCTCCTGACCTAAGTTCCTTTGTTTAGGAAAAATGGCAATCAAACCAATTGCTTCCTTCCAAATCAAAAGCAGTATTCCTGCAACTTCTTGCAAAAAAATTCGAAAATAGCCTAAAAACAGGGCTTAAACCTTAATTTATGCCGCAAGAAATAGCAAAAATGGAGTAAACTTTTTTGATTTTGCCCATAAAAAAAGTTTACAAATGGCTCATTTTGACAAAATAAAATTTATATAATTAACTGAAATACAGCAATGTAAACTTTTTTTAAAGCTCAAAATCAAAAAAGTGGACGTATTTGATTTGTTAGAAAGAATAAGATTCCCCAATTTTGAACTGAGGCTAAACACTCTTATTTGATTATGCGAACGTTTTGAGAGGCGTCCGTTATTGCAGGTGTGAAATTACGGCACAATTTGTGCAGTAATAAACCACGAGGAGTTTCGAACTTCTCGTGGTTTCACCCCTTTTTAACTCAAGTCAATCAAAATTGTTCAACATGATGTTTGCCATCCCAAAACATCCAACTTTGCTGCTTATTGATGATTTACAGCAAGTATTTGCTGAGCCCTCTGGTGTTCAGGTAAATCAGATACAAGAAATGCAGGTTGGGCCAGTGGAAGTAGGACCAAAAGGTGGCTGTCTGGCCATTCATCCAAACGGGGAAATATTTACCCGGGGTGAAATAGAGCTAATGTCATCCGAGCAGAAGCCTGCTATTTTCGAAATCATTTGTTACGACTCGAAATCGGCAATGGTAAAACTTCCAAAAAACATTCAGACGCCCTGGCAGTCCAATTTTTGCCTTGATACTCTAAAGACAGAGTGGTTGGTTGCAAATGGGCAAAACAGGTTTAAGATCAGAACTATACCCGGTAGAATCAGCATATTCGAGATAGGTCTGAAAATACATTTTAAACCACAACTAAAAAGACTATCACTCGAAAAGACAATGATAGCATTTGACATAAACGTACAAGCGGAATAAGCAAGTCTTATACGCTCAAAATACAATGCCGAGGGGGCCCCTTCCATTTTCACTACATTCAATCGCCCTAATAATTGCCCCCTCTTTTTTTCTTCCAACGGATAAACGTCCTATTTCAGCACAAAATTACCTACCTTGATCCGAAACTTGATGGAACAATGAAGGTAATAAAGATCATCCTGGCACTAAGTATCACCTTGATACTGACCTTTTTTGGGCTTCCCAATCCAAGAAAAAACTTCGAAGCACTGTATCCCAAGCAGGACAACATTTCAGACAATTTTAATAAATTCAGAGAAATCCCCCTACAAAGTTTACAGGTAAACCAGGAAATATGGAATTATCTAAGTGTAGGTCAAGGCAAGGAGTGCATCCTTTTCCTTCATGGAATGGGAGGAGCTTATGATATCTGGTGGCAACAAATTGTGGCGCTAAAGGATAGTTTCCGAATCATCGCCCCAACTTATCCTGCGGTGAATACCATGTCTGGTCTTGCAGAAGGCATACTAGCCATTCTAGCCAAAGAAAACCAGTCCCGGGTACACGTCATAGGCTCATCTCTTGGTGGAGATTTGGCTCAATACCTTTGTGCCTATCATCCTGAAATCGTCAAAAGTGCTGTTTTCGGCAACACATTCGTCCCTGACAGCGAGTTTAAAGCAGTTGCTGAACCTATGTTTGCCTCGCTCAAATGGGCTCCTGGGTGGCTGAGTATGTACGTTTTCAGAAAGGGAATACGAGAAACGCATTATCCAGCCTCAGGTAATTCTGATTTCCTTTTGGCTTATTTGCTGGAACAAGGTTATGGTGCCATGTCTGCCAGTCAGTTCTCAAACAGAGCGTGGTGTGTACTGGATATCTACGACAAACGCTTATCCATAGACATTCCTCTGCTCATCATAGAATCTGACAATGATCCGCTAGTGCCTCTTCCCTTTCGGGAAAAACTAAAAGACACTTACCCGGGTGCAGCGGTATATACCTTTTCCGGTGCCGGTCATTTCCCCTACCTCAGCCATCCCGACCTTTATACCCAAATCATCAAGGAGCACTTGAGAAGATAAGATAAATTAAAAATGGGCTGTGCTTCTTATAAAGCACAGCCCATTTTTAATTACAAGCTAAGCATATTAAATCAACGCTGAATCATGATTCGCTGACCGATATTGGTTCCATCCTTTAAAGCAATATTGATGAAATATTGACCTTGTGGATAATTGCTCAAATTGAAGCTTTGTGTTTCGCCCAGATAATTGTCAACTTTGCGTTGTTCCAACAAACTCCCCTGAGCATTGAACAAGGTGAAGATGGCATCTTGTGCCTGCTCAAATCGATTGAAATCCAATTGGAAAACATCTGATGCCGGATTTGGATACACTCGCACGTTGAAGTCCTTAATCAGTTCTTCATTTCGGGTAGATTCTGTGAAATCAATTTCCATACGCAAAACTGCGGCATCTTCCGGACCGAAACCACCCAGTAACCACTGTCCATCAATATTAAGAACAGTAGATATCTGATAATAATCAATGGCTCTGCTCACAGCGTGGAAAAGTTGATTGGCAGTCCCTTCATAGGAAGCCATGATGAAGTATTTCGCACCGGGATCTAATTGAACACCCGGATTAGAATTAAAATCAAATAGATCTACTTCAAACAACTCGAAATTACCAAGATCAGAATCCAATGTAAAAGCGCCAAAACCAACAATTTCTACATCATCATTATTGCCTACCGAATTGACATCAAAGTTGGCAAAATCATCTGATACACCTTCGTTTACCTTATAAAGGAGGACTGTAACCGTTTCGTTATTGAAAGCATTGTTCGAAGCACAAGAGAAAGTTGCCTTGGTTGCAAACCATTGCTTGCCATCTGCCCCGGCAGCAGGGCTCATTCTGTAGTAGTTGCCAATACTAAAGTCTCCCCCACCGGATGGTTGGATGGCCGTAGAAATGGCTAATTCCTTGGAAAACAGATTTTCCGTCACCAGGAAATCCCTAGACTCGGAGTTGTCAAAAATATTGAAATCTTCGAAATCACGTGTGTATGTGAAATAACTCAAGCGATAATCACCCGTTGGCAATTCAGGCACAAAAACGGTATCTATGCGCAACAAGGAATCCTGGTAACCTGCAGGTAGAACGTCGATCAATACGCTATCGCGGAAAATGATGTTATCAGAAGCATCGAAGATGGTAGCTCTCAACACAACATTGGTCTGGTCCGTATTTCCGATATTAGAAACCAAGGCTTCAAATGCCATAGTATCCGTGGCAATTTGAGACACCGGTTGCGCGAAAGACGCAGGAGCATAGAAGAAATTCCCTAACTTAAGGTCATTGGCAGGCTTTTCAATCAATTCAACATCGTCAATCATCCAGAAATAATAATATCCGTCGTTCCAAATAAATCGAAATTGGAATGCCGGATTGTTAGCCGCATATTCTGTGACATCTACTGTTTCGAACTGATCCCGAAAAGTAAAGTACAATCCGTCATCTTCCTGAATGCCTTCCAAAAGAGACAAAACTTCCCAGGTAGCACCGCCATCACCTGTTACTTCAAGGCGGATATTATCATCTGACAATGCCAACATCCAATGGTGGAAAGTAAGAAAAACGCCTGATTGTCCGGAACAATCAATCACAGGAGAAGTGAGGGTATCTGTTTGTGGTGCTTCATAAGCTCCTTGACCAAGATTTATGCCGCCACTATCATAAACATCTGAGTTAAACATAGCGGCACCATTTTCAGGTGTTTTTGACGCTATGGCAGGTAAAGTGCGTATGCCTGTCCAGGCGGGAGTCATCACACCATTCACCAAAGCGCTATCAGGTTTTCCGTTGCTCCTCCACTGCCAAACTGCCCCAACCGGTGTTCCCGCACCATGGGTAAAGGTATTGAGCCCCCCATTGAAATCTTCAGAAAAGATTACCTGGGGTGTTTCCTGGGCGACCACGAAAGAAGCCAGGAAGAGGAAAAAAAACAATAATTGTAAACGAATTTTCATAGATCAAGATTTAATGAAGCATAATTATACCCTCGTTGAAATAATTCCAAACAAAAAAAATCTTTGAATAGCGGCTTACGCCGAAAAGGAAGTTCCACATCCACAAGTTTCTGAAGCATTGGGATTGTTAAAAGAAAAGCCTCTGTTGTTCAAACCTTCTACCCAGTCTATTTCCATTCCGAGCAAATAAATACCATGGGACTTTTGCATAAAAACCCTCATACCTCCTATTTCGAATTCCTGATCATTTTCCTGCTTCCGGTCAAAACCCAAAATATAGGAAAAGCCGGAACAGCCACCACCTTTTACCCCTATTCTCAGACCATGCTCATCAGAAATGCTCTGGTCTGCCTTTATCCTATGCAAAGCATTGAGGGCTCCCTGAGTAAGCTTAATCGGAGCCGGGGGATTCATCGTTTGATTAGCCATATAATTATTTTTATCTCCAAATTTAATAAAAGAACAGCAGAAAGAACATCCGGGTTGTTTTTCCTTTGAGACAAATATCCAAACAAGTAATTAATTTGTAAAACTCAAGAAAGCAATTAATTTTGTTTACTTCCGAAAATA
>JALQTV010000128.1 GCA_023268675.1 Saprospiraceae bacterium
TCATTTGCACGTTCCGGTGCTGGATGATCGCCCCAACCGACCGACATCACTATCGCGCAACAGCATTCGGAATCTGTTGGTTGACAGCCTTGGCTTTCAGGGGCTGGTCATGACCGATGCCATGGAAATGAAGGGGGTGTCCAAACACTTTGAGCGTGGAGTAGCGGATGCTGAGGCTCTTGTTGCCGGAAACGACGTATTGCTGATTCCAGGGGACGTAGCCAAGGCTATCGAAGCCGTCAAGCAGTATATTTCGGAGGGCAAATTAGCTCCTTCAGAATTGGAAGCTAAAGTAAAAAAGGTGCTTGCTGCCAAATACCGATTAGGCCTGCACGGCCAACAGCCATTGGAGGAAGAGGGACTGCTGGAAGACCTTCGCCCTGCCAGAGCGCTGGCGCTGCAGGAAAAGTTATATGCCGAAGCACTGACGCTGGTACGCAATGCCGGCCAGCTTTTACCTCTCTCAGAGGCAGCGGACTACACACCCGCTTCGGTAGTCATTGGCGGGGCGGAGAGCAACCTTTTCCAGACTCGGCTCGAGCACTATCGCAGCATGGATCATTTTCGGATGCCGGGAGAAATGACAGCATCAGAACAACAGGTATTGTTGGAAAAACTGGGTGACAAAGACGTGGTCATTGTTGGCCTGCACGGACTCAACAAGATGCCTCAAAACAACTTTGGCATAACCCCTTCTTCCCTACAATTTTTGCGTAGCCTCAATCGGCAGACCCGCGTTGTACTGGTCATTTTTGGGTACCCCTACAGCCTGAGCAATTTCGACGATTTCGAAAATGTAGTCATGGCTTATGAGGACAATGCCATGACACAAGACCTGAGTGCACAGGCTATCTTTGGAGCGATTCCCTTTCGTGGACGCCTTCCGGTGACGGCTTCCGCCAAAAGCCACTTCAATGCCGGCCTGATGACACGAAGCCTGCCTAAACTTGGGTTTAGCCTGCCCGAAAATGTAGGCATAAATGCTGACAGTCTGAAAAATATTGACCGTATTGCCATGGAAGCCATTGAAGCCCAGGCGACACCGGGCTGTGTTGTACTGGTGGCCAAAGACGGGAAGATCGTCTACGAAAAAGCATTTGGGTATCAGACCTATGCCCGCCAGCGCCCTATTCACAACGGATCTATTTATGATCTGGCTTCTGTGACTAAAGTGGCAGCTTCTACCCTGGCTGTGATGAAACTGTACCAGGATGGGCAGGTGGATCTGGATGCCTCGCTTTGCAATTATATCCCTGAGTTGGATACCACCAACAAGGCAGACCTTACCCTTCGGGAACTCATGGCGCATCGCGCCGGATTGAAGCCCTGGATACCTTTTTATACAGAGACCGTACAGCGGAGCAGGCGGGGCATTTATCGCCTTCCGGATATTTACAGCCAGCAGCCTCACGATGATTTTACCGTACCCGTATCGGCGTCCCTTTTCATCAACTCGGATTACCTAGGTAAAATTTGGGAACAGATATTTAACTCTGACTTGCGTACTCCCGGCAAATACGTTTACAGCGACCTGGGATTTTATCTCATCAAGCCCCTGGTTGAACACGTTACCGGACAAAATTTTGAGGACTATCTTCAGGAAAATTTCTATGAACAATTGGGACTCAGACACACCCGTTTCAATCCATGGAGGCATTTCCCTGTGAAAGAGGTCGTTCCAACAGAAAAAGACAGCTACTTCCGTGGAGAGACTGTACAGGGTTTTGTACACGATATGGGAGCAGCCATGCTGGGTGGAGTCAGTGGTCATGCCGGACTTTTTTCATCAGCCGGTGATCTTGCTGTCATCATGCAAATGTTGCTCAATGGGGGTATTTACGGCAACAAGCGTTATCTCAATGCGGATATTGTTCGGGCTTTTACTTCTCGTGTTCCGAATGAGAGTCGGCGTGGTATAGGCTTTGACCTTTTTGAGCTCAACAGTGACCGGTCGCCCAATATGGGCAGTCTAGCTTCCCCGTCCACTTTCGGGCACCTGGGGTTTACCGGGACAGCCGTCTGGGCAGATCCTGAGTACAACTTGATTTTTATCTTTTTGTCCAATAGGACCTATCCCAGTATGAACAACAACAAGCTCATTAAAATGGACATCCGTCCCCGTATGCAAGATGCCATTTATCGGGCTCTGATGCCACAACCGGAGGCGGTTTACATGGAGGAATAGGGCGATTTTTTCCCACAGGGGCACTAAGGATTGCGTCTTGGTGTCTTTTGCTTTCATTTTGCCGGGAGCTGATGGCTGTGAATCGCTCTGCCCAAGGAATAAGATAAAATTGCCGTTTTGTCCGGCAAAAAGTCGATCTTTGGAGTGGAAAAAGAAGTACATGCAATGAATCTGGCCCTCCGCATAGCCCGAAGGTATCTGTTTGCCCGACGTTCGACCAACGCCATCAATATCATCTCAGGTATTGCAGTGTTTGGAATATCCATCGGTGCGGCTGCTCTGGTGCTGGTGCTATCAGTATTCAATGGTTTCGAGGATTTGATTTTGGGCATGTATAACCGGATCAATCCCGATGTGAAAATTACCATTGCCAAAGGCAAAACCTTTCCGGCGGATTCTTTGCTGTTGGAAAAGGTATATGGGGTAGCCGGCATAGAAGCGGTATCTCAAACACTAGAAGAAATAGCCGTTTTCACGTACAAAAACAATCGCAACTTTGGCTTTTTAAAAGGGGTCGACGAGCAATACAATCTGGTGACCAGGATAGACTCTTCTCTACGGGAAGGGTATTACGAATTCAACCGGGGTGCCAGGCAGCAGGTGTTGTTGGGGCTTGGCATGCGCAACAGACTTGAGGTAAACTACCGGGACGATTTTACACCGCTAGAAGTGTATATGTTGAAGCGACGAAAAGTGCGTGTTTTTGAAAAACAGTTCAACCAGCGCTCTGCCTATCCCTCGGGCACATTCATGGTGCAGTCAGATTTCGATGCCCAATACATTCTCTCCTCACTGGATTTTGCCCGATCTCTTATGAACTTAACCAATGAGGTCAGCGCATTGGAATTGAAGTTGGCCCACGGTGCCCGATCAGATAAGGTAATGGAAAAGCTGCGAAATGAGTTGGGAGATGCGTATGTGGTAGAAAATCGCTACGAGCAGGAAGAAGCCTTTCTCAAGTTGATGAAGATGGAAAAATGGTTGAGTTATGCCATTGTGGGACTCATGATGGCGCTGGTAGCCTTTAACCTGATAGGTGCTCTATGGCTTATTGTACTGGAGAAAAAAGCAGATATTGCAGTTTTAAAATCGCTGGGAGCCAAAAATGCAACGGTTCGGAACATATTTTTGATGGAGGGCTTACTGCTGAGTTTGCTTGGGACTTTTGGTGGTTTTATCCTGGCGCTATTGTTGTATTTGGCACAAAAGAATGCCGGGCTGATTGCGGTACCGGGCAGTTTGATCATTGACGCTTATCCCATCAGCTTGAGGTGGATAGATTTTGTTACTGTGAGTCTGACAGTCACGGTAATGGGAGTAATCGCTTCCTGGTTGCCGGCACGGAAGGCAGAAAAAGTTCCTGCGATCCTCATAGAAGAGTAAAGAGAGTCGTCGGGCATACCTTAGAAATCTGTGAAAAAATTATATTTGTTGAAAATTTGATATTAAATGGAATTGTGGGAACTGGATTTTGAATGGCTGCGCATACAACACCAGATCAAAGAGCGGTTCAATAAAGAAACCCTGCCGGATCTAAATGCTGTATTGTTTCTGATAGGCATGCAGGAACTGGGTCGTTGGAAGCAAGATTTTTCCAAGGAAGAAAAACAGGATCTCATGCATATTGCCGTTTGCAGATTGTTGTCCTACGAGGGTTATTATGAATTTGAAGGCAGGGATGCGGATGGTTGGCCACACTATCGCAAGGTACGTGCGTTGCCTGCCAATGGTATGGAAAACCAGGAAATTCAGTTGAAAAGGCATGCTGTCCGCTATTTTATGGAACTGGAAGCGGAATGGGCTGCCAATTAATTCATCTCGACATAGCTATATTAATTATGAAACGCCTGATCATCATTTTTTCTGCTGCCTGGATGCTTTTACAACTAAGCAGTTGCAGCAGAGACGACAGTACCTATGCAAGCATAGAAACTGATTACGGAACCATGGTGGTTCGTTTGTTTAACTCTACTCCCAAGCACCGGGACAACTTCATCCGCCTGGCCAATGAGGGCTTTTACGATTCATTGATGTTTCACCGAGTCATCAGTGGCTTCATGATTCAGGGGGGTGATCCTCAGTCTAAATTTGCCGGCCCGGGGGATCAACTTGGATTCGGAGGTCCGGGTTATAAAGTAGATGCAGAGATCGGAGCTTTGCATTTCAAGGGTGCGTTGGCAGCGGCCCGCGATATGAATCCTGAGAAGCGTTCTTCCGGTTCTCAGTTTTATATAGTTCATGGAAATTCAGTAAATGATAGTACACTGGATAACCTGGAGTTGCAAAAAAATCTCATGTACACTGCTGAAGAAAGAGCCCTGTACAAAGAGTTGGGAGGTGCTCCCTTTCTGGATGGCGATTATACTGTATTTGGTGAGGTTGTCGAAGGGATGGAAGTGATTGATGCCATTGCGGCAGTACCGAAAGGTCGTGCTGATCGCCCTGTGACAGATATTCGCATGAAAGTGCAAATTATTTCCCGCTAATATTGACGCAAAAATCAACACATGTCTGGAAATGCCTGCATCAAACTCAGTACCCGACTATTGTGGATCGGGTTGCTCATGACTTTTTCCTGTGCTCGTCCCATCCCCCGCTTCACCTGGTCAGGAGAGGCGACTGCACCTGCTCGTCTGAAGTTTGATAACCAATCTGAAAAAGCAGAGACCTTTGTTTGGAATTTTGGTGATGGAAAAACTTCTACGGACACGATGCCTGAGCATAAGTTTGTATATTCCGGACGTTATCCGGTAACCTTGACAGCCACTTTCAAAAAAAAATCAAGAACCTTGACAGAAATGATAGATATCAAAGCACCTGAAAAATGCCTGGTAGAGATCGAGACAGATTTCGGAACCATGTTGGCAGAATTGTACAATGATACGCCTCTTCACCAGGAAAATTTCCAAAAATTGGCAAGGGAAGGGTATTTCGACGGTTTGTTGTTTCACCGGGTCATAGACGGTTTCATGATTCAAGGGGGAGATCCGGATTCTAAGGATGCCCGTCCGGGGCAGCCTTTGGGTATGGGAGGCCCCGGGTATACTGTTCCTGCCGAGTTTTCATCTGAGCTCATCCACGTTAAGGGAGCTTTGGCAGCAGCCAGAACTCAGAACCCGGAGAAGCGTTCTTCGGGGTCACAATTTTATATTGTCCACGGAAGTGAGCTTACGGACCAGCAACTGGATCAGATAGAGGCGCGTAAAGGTATTAGGTATGGTACTCCTCAAAGGGAAGCTTATCTGGAAGCAGGTGGTACGCCTTTTTTGGACGGTGATTATACTGTATTTGGCCGTGTGATCGAGGGCTTGGATGTGATTGACCGTATTACGGCGCAGGAAACAGATGCCAGAGATCGTCCGGTAAAGGATGTAAAAATGAAAATCAGGGTAATCAACTAGAAAATATTTTTAATGAAAGGAGAAAACCTAGTCTTGGGTGTAGATGTCGGAGGTTCGGGCATTAAAGGAGGAATAGTAAATACGGATACAGGAGAATTGCTTACGGAAAGGTACAAATTTTCCACTCCAAAGCCCTCTACCCCGGAATCTGTAGCCAAGACCATCAAAAAACTGATCAAGCATTTTGACTGGAAAGGTCCGGTAGGATGCGGTTTTCCATCCATTATCCGTAAAGGTATTGCTGTGACTGCAGCGAACATAGACAAGAGTTGGGTTGGGGAAGACATCAAAAAGCGTTTTGAAAAAGTCTGCAAGAGACCTTTTTATATCCTCAACGATGCCGATGCGGCCGGTCTGGCAGAGGTGACTTTCGGAGCGGGAAAAGGTGTGAAGGGTACGGTTTTGATGGTCACGATAGGGTCGGGTATCGGCACCGGATTGTTTTTGGATGGAAAGTTGTTGCCCAATTCGGAATTTGGACACTTGTTTTTCAAAAATATGTTGGCAGAGCATTATTGTTCCAGTTCGGCTAAAGAGAAGGAAAAACTGGACATGGAAACCTGGGGCAAAAGATTCAATGAATACCTGCACCATTTGGACAGGTTGCTTTCTGTAGATCTTTATATTTTGGGCGGAGGCATCAGCCGTATGTTCGACGATTTCAAAGCATACCTTGATGTAGAAGGGACGGTTATTCCGGCATCCTTTCAAAATAATGCCGGGACAATTGGCGCGGCTTACTACGCTCGTTTATGTCGCGAAGCTGGCGAGTAGTGACAGCACTGCAGGGTCTGACCTCAATTCAGGTGCCCAGACAAACATCAGGGTGTGAAGTCCGAAATCTTCAGCCAGGGCTTCCCCCAACAAGTAGGTAGCTTCGTTGCGTCGGCCACAGGCAAAAAGGCAGGTTACCTGGCAGTAGGTTAGTTCAGTGCCTGCACTCAGATGATTTGCTTCATCCATCACTTCCAGAGCCATGTTTGGTTCTCCCGAGCTGAGGAGTGCTACGGCGAATCGAATCCAGCACTCCGGTTCTTCGGGAGCCAGATCGGTTGCTTTTTCAAACATTTCTATGCCTTCCTCCTTATTGCCCAGTTCAAACAATGCTTCTGCAAATGCAGCAAAATACTCTTCTCTGGCATCTTCAATGTTAATGGCTTTTTCGTAGGAATTGATGGCACTGTCCCATTTCTTTTCTTTGGCAAAACAAGTGCCGATGTGGTAGTGTACCTCATCATTCATAGGGTCTAGGTGCATGGCCCTGGTGAGATAGGTACGAGCAGCATTGTTGTTGTTGAGTTGCTGGTAAATTTGGCCTATTTTAAGAAAAAGTTCTGCATCGGGGTCAAAGCGCTCCAGAATTTCATGGTGCCAGCGCAGTGATTTGTGAAGCGCATTCAATTCGAAGCACAATTCTGCGCAATCGCGGTAGGCAGGTTCGAAAGCCTCGTTGCAGACAATGGCATATTCGTAGGCATCTATGGCTTCATCATAATTTCCCAGGTAGGCCTGCGCTTGTCCCAAATTGTACCAGGCGAAGTAGCAATAGGGCTCTTTGTCCAGGATAGCCTCATGAATTTCCACGCTTGCTTCATAATTTCGCGTCAGTTCTATACATAAAGCGAGTCTTTCCAACGCATCCTGATGGTTGGGTACTTCTTTAAGAGCAGCTTTCAGGGAAATAAACATGCATTCGTATTGCTCCTGATTTTCGTAGATCAGGGCTTCTACCAGGTAGATTTCTGCGAGTACATCAGCATTGTTATCTAATCTTGACAATTGTTCCAGCACCTCAAACGCTTCTTCGTATTTTTCAAGATACGCATAAGCTTCTGCTTTCAACAGATGGCCTCTTGCTGCATTCGGAGACAGCGTAAGTGCGTAATTTAAAGTCGAAATGGCCTTTTCTTCCTGATGTAATTTGATGTAGGTATCGGCCTGTCTGTAATAAAAAACCGTAGAATAGGGATAAGCATCCACTCCATGGCCGGAAGCTTCCAACGCTTTATCCAGCTGACCTTCATCGAGGTAGAAGTCAATGATGTTCAGGTAGTCTTCTATCGAAAAATACTGCACCTGCGCGAATTTGGTATTATTCTCGTATTCCTCTATCAAAGAGAGTAGTTCGTTGAAATCTTTCTTACC